>DATEKI010000030.1:0-6303 GCA_035277545.1 Rhodanobacteraceae bacterium
CCCGCCTGCACCGGAATGGTTTCGTGCACGCGGAAGATGCCCTGGTTGGTGTCGCTGGCATCGACGGCAATCTTGATGGTGCCGGCGTAGGGCGTGTCCTGCGGCGGCGGAACGTGCGCGTCGGCGGCATCGGCCAGTGCAGTGCCGGCGACGGGTGCGGTCAGCAACAGCGCGGCGAGCGCGGCGGCCAATCGCGAGGGACGTGGCGCGAAAGCGTTGGATTTGGACATTTGGATGCTCCAGCTCATTTCTTTGCGGCGATAATCTGCGACAGGTAATCCGGCGCGTCCTTGATGCGCTCAAGGTGTGGATATTGCAGGCCGCCGTGGTAATCCACCGGCACGGTCGTGTAGTCGCCTTGGTACTTGATCAAAAGCTCGATCGGTTGCTTCGAGTCCCTGGCCGCGGTAATCGCCTGCTTCAGCACGCTGGCCTTCCAGGCCTGTCCGTTCACCGCCACGACTTCGCCCCCGGAACCGATGCCGGCCTTGAACGCGGGGCCGTTCCAGCGCACGTCATTGATGCCGCCATCCTTCGTCAGCGTCAGGCCGATCGAATACGTGAAGTTGTAGATGTGGCGCGGCGATTCGTCCCGGCTCTCGTACTGTTTCTCGTACGGGCTCTCCTCGTCGGTGTAAACGAGCTTCCAGCCGGTCGCTTCCAGGCCCTTGGTGAACGGTGGCTCCAGTTCATCGACGTAGCGTTCGAGGAAACCCGCCCAGTCGTACTTCACCACGCCGTTCAACGCGCTCACGACGTCGTCGAAGGTGTACGTTTTCGTGACGAAGCTGCCGTTGTCGACGCCGAAGAAAGCCTTCGCGAAGGTGTCCAGCGACTCCTTGTCATGGGTGAGTGCGCGGATCTTCGCGTCGACCGCGAGCCACATCATCTGGCCACCGGAGTAATACTCCTCGCTCATCTGCCAGCTGCGGTACGGCAACCCTGCGCGGTGCGCGGCGGTTGGATCGTTGGTGGTGTCCTCCAGCGTGCGCCACTCGAAACCCACGCGGTTGCGGTCGTAGTTGGCCGCGACCATCGCCAGCGCGTCGCGGAATTGTTCCGGCGTCCACATCCCGGCGCGCGCGGTCAGCACGTAACCCCAATATTGCGTCTGGCCTTCGTACACCCACAGCAGCGAATCGCCCATCGGCACGTTGAAATTGGGCGTCCACAAATCCGCGGGGCGGCGGAACTTGCCGTTCCATGAATGGGTGTATTCGTGCGCCAGCAAATCGCGGCCCGGCGCGCCATCGGCCCAATTGGTGAAGTAATCGGGGTCAGCACCGTCCTCGCTGGACTGGTGGTGTTCCAGTCCGTTGCCGCTCAACTGGTCGGAGAGCGAGAACAGAAAGTTGTAGTGGTCGTAGTGGTGCGAGCCGAACAGCTTGACCGCCTGCGTCACCAGGTTCCTGTGCACCTGCACCTGCGCGGGCGTCATCTCGAGATCCTTCGGCGCATCCGCGAACACGTCGAGGTACACCGGCGCCTTGTCGCCCGCATTCAAATCGACCCGCTTGAAATACTTGCCCGCGTAGATCGGCGAGTCGACCAGGGTGTTGAACGTGGTCGTCTTGAAGGTGACGTTGTCACCCGCCCGAGACGCTTCTTCCAGCGCCGTGCCGAACTGCCAGCCTGCCGGGAACGTGACGCTCGGTTGCACCTTGATCTGGCGCGAGAAATGTCCGGCGGGATACAGCGACACCGTGTTCCATTCCAGCGACAGCATCTTGTCGGTCATCTGGATGAAAGCGTGCGAGCCGCGCCCGGACAGGAACTGGAAGTCCACCCCGATCTTCGACACACCCTGCGGCACGTCCACCTTGAAGGCGTACACGTCGTACTTGTTGCGCTTCCACTTCAACGGCTGGCCGTTGGCGGTGATCTTCAGGCCCGCCAGCATGTCGATCGGGCCCGACGGCGAATGATCGCCAGGAATCCATTTCGGATACAGCAGCGTCAGTTCGCCCGCCCGCACCGGAATCGTTTCGTGCACCCGAAAGATGCCCTGGCGCGTGTCGCTGGCATCGACGTGGATCTGGATCGTGCCGGGATAGGGTGTGTCCTCGGGCTTCGCGATGTGCGCGTCGGCGGCATCGGCCCATGCACTGCCCGCCAGCGAGAGCGCGGTGAGTCCGAAGATGAACACCGCCATGAATCGGGCGGGAAACGACAGGTGCTGCACACGGGACATGCGGAGTGCTCCGGCGACGAAAAGTGATCCCGTCGAACGTAACACTGCGCGCCGCGCCGCGCATAGGCCGGATGGCATGGGTAGCGCTCACCGCCAGCTCGCGCGCCTCAGGCACCCAGCAGCCGTTGTGCCAGCAGGGAACGCATGTCGCGGCGACCATCGGCGATCAGCGCGATGTACACCCGGTTTCCAATGACGCGGTAGAAGATCCGCCATGGCTTGTGGACGATCTGCCGATACTCCTCATGCCCCAAGGCAAGCAACTCACGAGGATGCGAGCCACGTTCGGGAAATCGCTCGAGAGTCGTAACGATATCCAGCACCACGTCGAGCACACGATCGGCGCTCACCGGAGAATCCGATTCCGCGATGTAGTCGCGGATGGATTCCAGATCGCGCTCTGCCTGGCCGGTCAGCAGTACTTGGTAGCGCATCAGCGCGCCCGGCGTTTGCTTCGCAAGCGTGCAATGACTTCACGCACCGGCTTGACTTTTCCGGCCGCAATGTCCTGATTGCCCAGCGCCAGGATTTTCAGCAGTGCCAAGGTTTCCTGGGTCTGCTCATACGACGCGACGTCCTGGATCACGGCCTTGGCCTCGCCGTGCTGGGTGATGATCATCGGCTCGCGCGTTTCGGCCAGTTCCAGCAGCACCTCCGCGGCGTTGGCCTTGAGGTAACTGATCGGCTTGATTTGATTGGCGTAGCTCATGACGGTCTCCGTTACCCGAGACCAATTTTAGTCCTTTTTTAGTCCCGGCGCCCCTGCCCGAACAGGATCTTCTTTTCCTCGTCGCTCATCGGCTGGCCGGCATTGCGGTTCACTTCGCCTTCGCGCGCGTACGCCCGTTGCGTCGCCGGTCGCATCGCGATCGTTTCGTGCCAGCGCCGCACCTCGGCGAACGGCGCCAGATCGAGCGGCGCTTTCGAATACGGATTCACCCACGGATAGCAGGCCATGTCGGCGATGGTGTAATCGTCGCCGGTGAGGAATGCACGCCCATGCAGGCGCCGGTTCAGCACGTCGAGCAGGCGCTCGGCTTCCTTGCGGTAGCGTTCCATCGCGTACGGGATTTTTTCCGGCGCATACACGTGGAAGTGCCCGTACTGGCCAGTCAGGGGCCCGAGTCCGCCCATCTGCCAGAACAGCCATTCCAGGCAGGCGACCTTGCCGCGCGCATCGGCCGGAACAAACTTGCCGGTCTTGCCGGCGAGGTAGACCAGGATCGCGCCGGATTCGAACACGCTGAGCGGCGCACCGCCGTCGATCGGGTGATGGTCGACGATCGCAGGCATCTTGTTGTTGGGCGAAATCGCGAGGTATTCCGGCCTGAACTGGTCGCCCTTGCCGATATCCACGGGCTTGATGGTGTACGGCAACCCGGCCTCTTCCAGGAACAACGTGATCTTGTGTCCGTTCGGCGTGGGCCAGTAGTACAGATCAATCATTTGCGAACCTCCTGGAATGGTCGGTGCGGGGCCGCGGCGAACGCGGTCCAATGCCGTGCCCCTTCCAGATGGTGCCGCTTCGGCGCCAACACAACCGCTGGATGAAAACGCAAGGCGCCTGCGGATCGTTCAGTCGCGGCGCGCCAGCGCGCTGTGCCGGATGCCGTAACCGAAATAGATCGCGAGCCCGATCACCATCCAGATCACGAAGCGCCAGATCGTCACCATCGGCAGGCCGCCGATCATGTGGAAGTGTCCGTCGCTGAACCACGGCCAGCCGATGATGAGGAAGAGCGAGAACAACATGCCGACCGGCGCGACCAGCCACAGCGCCGGCGAGCGGAAGCCGCGCCGCACGTCGGGCCGGCGCACGCGCAGGACCAGCACGGCGAGGCAGATCACGATGAACGCCGAAAGCGTACCGATGTTCACCAGTTCGGCGACCTCGTTGATCGGCAGGAACCCCGCGACCAGCGCGCTGAATACGCCGAGGATGATGGTTGGCCGGTGCGGCGTGCCGTAACGCGGATGCACGTGCGCAAACCAGCGCGGGAGCAGGCCGTCGCGCGACAGCGCATACCAGATGCGTGCGGCGCCCAGCATGAACGCGAACAGCACGCTCGTCAGCCCCGCCACCGCGGCGATGTTGATGATGCCGCGCACCCAGTCGAGGTGCAGCGCCTTGAACGCGGCGTCCACCGGCGCGGGCGAGTTCAATTGCGGATACGGCACCATGCCGGTCAGCACCAGTGACACCGCGATGTACAGCGCCATCGAGATCGCCAGCGACAGCAGCACCGCGCGCGGCAGGTCGCGCTGCGGATTCTTCGCTTCCTCGGCGGCCGTGGTCAGCGTGTCGTAGCCGAAGCAGGCGAAGAACACGATGCTGGATGCCGCCAGCACACCGGCCCAGCCGAAATGCGAAGTACCGTCGGCGCCCTGCGTCAGCGCCGGCACGAATGGATGCCAGTTGGCGGGATTCACGTAGAACGCGCCGACCACGATCACCAGCAGCACGCCGATCACCTTGATCGCCACGATCACGGTGTTGGCGCGCGCGCCCCACTCGGTCTTGATGGTCAGCATCCACGCGATCAGCAGCGAGATCGCCGCCGAGATCACGTCGAACACCTTGCCCGAATCGGGATGCGCGGGGTCGTAGGCGCCCTGCAGCCACACCGGCAGGTGCACGCCGAACAACTGGAACAGCAGCGCCTGCACGTAGCCCGACCAGCCGATCGCGACCACCGCCACGATCAACGCGTATTCCAGTATCAGGTCCCAGCCGATGATCCACGCGAGCAGTTCGCCCAATACCGCGTAGCCGTAGGTGTAGGCGCTGCCGGTGACCGGGATCATCCCGGAAAACTCGGCGTAGGCCAGCGCGGCGCAGGCGCTGCCGATGCCGGCAACGATGAAACTGACGATCACCGCGGGCCCGGCGTTTTGCGCGGCCTGCTGCCCGGCCAGGACGAAGATGCCGACGCCGATGATCGCGCCGATGCCGATCGCGGTCAGCTGCCACACACCCAGCACGCGACGGAAATCGCGGCTGCCGCCCGCTTCGGCTTGCAATTGTTCGACCGGCTTGTGGCGGGTGAGTTGCTGGATGAGGCTCATCGTTGGGTCCCCGGGATACGTCCGGGCGAGCATAACCGCACGCGTCGCGTTTGGGCTGTGCCATTGGTTGAGCCGGTGCGCGCAACCGGTGCCCCGATGTGCGGGACGAGGGTGCACGCGAGCGTGCGACACTGCCTGATTGGCCGCGACGCCCGGCTGCGCGACAATCCGCCTGGCGCGGGTGCACGCGCCTCCTTTTCCGAATATCGAATGCCACGCAAACGCAACCCGTCGAAACACAAGCAGCCGGCGCGGCCCGTCACGCAGGAGGAATTGCCGTTGCTCGACTTGCGCGCGGCCGACCTGCCGCTCACGCCGCCGCCGGACACCTCGCGTCCGGCCGACGCGTCGCCGCGTTCGACCCGCACCATCGAATTCCTGCTGCGCGCGTTGCCGCCCCGCTGGCGCGACAAGACCCGCGACCTGTTGGTGCTGGTACGGATGGATCGCCCGATCGGTGCGCTGCTGCTGTTGTGGCCGACGTGGTGGGCGTTGTGGCTGGCGGCCGACGGCTTCCCGCCCTGGAAATACCTGATCGTGTTCACCGTGGGCGTATTCGTGATGCGCGCGGCGGGTTGCGCGATGAACGATTTCGCCGATCGTGATCTCGACCCACAGGTCGCACGCACCGCGGGCCGCCCGCTCGCCGCGGGACGCGTGAAGCCGCGCGAAGCCGTCCTGGTGTTCGTGGTGTTGGCGCTGATCGGTTTCGCGCTGGTGCTGGCCTTCACCAACCGGCTGACGATCTACCTGTCGTTCGCCGGCGCCGCGCTTGCCGCGCTGTATCCGTTCTCCAAGCGCTACACGCAGTTGCCGCAAGTCGTGCTGGGCGCCGCGTTCGGCTGGGGCATCCCGATGGCGTTCGCCGCGATCACGAATGGCTTGCCGCCGGTCTGCTGGCTGCTGTTCCTCGGCAACGTGTTGTTCTCGACGATCTACGACACCGAATACGCGATGGTGGATCGCGACGACGACCTGCGTGCCGGCGCCAAGTCCACCGCGATCCTGTTCGGCGAAGCCGACTTGCCGATCCTCGGGATATTGAT
>DATEKI010000031.1:0-9704 GCA_035277545.1 Rhodanobacteraceae bacterium
TGTACCGCGGCGGCTTCGCCCGCCAGCGCCGCGTCGACCACGTCCTTGGAGCGCCGCGAGCCGGTCTGCACGGCGGGTGCCGCAACGGGCGCGATGCCGCGCAGGCAGGCATCGATGTTGGAGAGGCCGTGGCCACTCAACAGGCGTTCGGTGGAGACGCGCCCATGGCGGACGCCCAGCCACGCGGCGATCCTTCGCTCCTCGTCATCGATGGGCGCGAAACTTGCGTGGCCGCCTTCGGTGGGCACCACGTGCCAGCCTTGCGCGGTCGAGCCCGTCAGCAACGCGACGCCGAGTCCCGTGCCCGCACCGATCAGCGTGACCGGCCCTGCGGGTGGCGTCGCCAGTTCGCCATGGATCGCGATGCGATCGCCCGCGGCAAGGTGGGGCGCTGCCCATGCGATGGCGGCGAAATCGTTGATGAGTTGCAGGCCCCGCAGGTCCAGCACGTGCTGCAGTTTGCCGCGATTGAACGACCAGTCCCGGTTGGTCAGCGTGATGTCGTCGCCTTCGATGGGCGACGCGACCGCCAGCGCACCGCGCACCGGTTTGGCGTGCGTCGCCTCGAGGTAGTGCCGCGCGGCGTCGCCCAGGCTGTGGAAGCCGGCGTCGGTGAAGGTTTGCTCCTGCAGGATTCGCGGTGCAGCGGCCGTGAGGTCGGTGAGGGCAAAGCGCGCGTTGGTGCCGCCGATGTCGCCGATCAGTGCAAGCTTCTGCATCGTCCATCAATCCTTGTTCGCGTGTTCGGGGCGCGGCACGTCCTGCCACAGGCTGGATCGCCGCACCATCAATTTCATCGGCAGCATCCGGCTTTCCACCGTTTCGTTGTGGATAAGGCGCAGCAGGCTGTCCACCAGCACCTCGCCGGCGCGTTGCGTGTTTTGCTGCACGGTCGTGAGCGGCGGGTTGACGAAACTGGCCATCGGGATGTCGTCGTAACCGGCCACGGCGACCTCGAATGGCACGCTGATGCCCTGGGCCGACAGGGCACCGATCGCGCCGATCGCGATCAGGTCGCTGGCGGCGAAGATCGCGTCGAACGGTTCGCCGCGCCCGAGCAGGATTTCCGTCGCGCGACGTCCTTCCTGTTGCGAACTTTCCGCGTCCACCTGCAGCGCGTCGTCGGGCACGATGCCGCGCGTGCGCAGTGCCTGCAGGTGGCCGCGGTAGCGTTCCTGGAATTCCGGGAAGTGCCGCGAGGCGTCGCCGAGGAAGGCGATGCGGCGGCAACCCTGGTCGAGCAGGTGCTCGGTGATGCTGCGGCCCCCGCTGAAGTTGTCGCAGCCGATGGTGACGCAGGGCTGGTCCGGCATCACGGCGCCCCAGCTGACGATCCTGGTGCCGCGCGCGCGCAGTTTTTCCAGCCGGCTGGTGTGGGTCAGGTAATCGCCGTAGCCGAGCAGGATGATGCCGTCGGCCTTCTTGCTTTCGGCGAAATCGGCGTGCCAGTCGCGCGAGAGTTCCTGGAACGATATCAGCAGGTCGTAGCCATGCCGCGCGCAGGCGCGCGTGATCGAACCCAGCATCGACAGGAAAAACGGGTTGATGTGCGAATCGTCCGGCGTGGGATCCTCGAAGAACAGCAGCGCAAGCGTGCCGGTGAGCCGGCCACGCAGGTTCGATGCGTTCTTGTCCACTGTGTAATTAAGTGTCGCCGCGGCCGCCTCGACGCGCCGGCGGGTTTCCTCGCTCACCGAAGGGTCGCCGCGCAGCGCGCGCGACACCGTGGCCTGGGAAACCCCGGCCTTTTCGGCGATGTCGAACGACGTGATGCGCTTCTTGCTGTGCACGCGATGGCGGCCTTCGGGCCCCGCGACCGGGCGATCGAGGCCTACGATGCTAGCCAAATTCACGCGATGCTGCCTGCCGGCGGGGGGTCGACCCGCCATTCCGGATCCTGGAGGCATGCCGGTTCGGTGGGTCGAAACCCGGCCTACGAAACCGGGCCCGCCCCGGCGAGCGACGCGAACAGGGCGCCGTAGGCGGGCAGGCGCACGTGCCCGCCGTCCAGCGTACCTTCGTGCAGGCCGTGTCCGTGCAGCAACCGTGCACCGCGCAACCAAGGGGTCGACCAATCCGCCGGCGCGTCGGAAAGGTTGAAGGCGACCAGCAGGGTTTCGCCGGACGTCTCGCGCATGAACGCCAGGACCGGTTCCGCGGTATCGAGGAATCGGATCGCACCAGTGCGCAACGCCGGATGCCGGTTCCGCCAGCGCATGAAGGCGCGGAAGCCCTTGAGCGTTGAAGTCTCGCTCGCTTCCTGCTGCGACACCGCCAGGGCAAGGTGTTCCTGCGGCATCGGCAGCCATGGCGTGCCGCGGGTGAAACCGCCATGCGTGCCGCCGGTCCATGGCATCGGCGTGCGGCATCCGTCGCGTCCCTTGAATTGCGGCCAGAACGCGATGCCATACGGATCGCGCAGGGCCTCGAACGGCACCTCGGCTTCGGTCAGGCCCAGTTCCTCGCCCTGGTACACGCAAACCGATCCCCGCAACGAGCAGACCATTGCGGTCAGCAGGTTGGCGAGCGATGCCGAAGCGTGGCCATTGCCCCAGCGCGAAAGCACCCGTTCGACGTCATGGTTGGAAATGGCCCAGCACGGCCAGCCCTCGGTCATCTTCGCTTCCTGCGCGCGCACCGTGTCCCGGATGTAGGCGGCGCTGAAATCGTCGGTGAGCAATTCGAAGCTGTAGGCCATGTGGAGGCGATGCCCGGCCGTGTAGTCGGCCATGGTCGCGAGCGAATCTTCCGACGCGATCTCCCCGAGCGTGGTGGCGCCGGGATAACGGTCGAGCAGCGCGCGCAGTTCGCCGAGGAACGCGAGATTCTCGGGCTGCGTGTTGTTGAAGTAGTGGTACTGGTAGGCGTACGGGTTGTCGGCGCTGAAGCCGCGGCCCGTGCGCTGGTCCCTGGGCTTGGGCGGGTTGTCGCGCAGTTGCGGATCGTGGAAGCAGAAGTTGATCGAATCCAGGCGGAAGCCGTCCACGCCGCGTTCCAGCCAGAAGCGCAGGTTGTCCAGCATCGCCGCGCGCACGTCGGGGTTGTGGAAGTTGAGGTCCGGCTGCTCGGTGAGGAAGTTGTGCAGGTAATACTGCTGGCGGCGTGGCTCCCACTGCCACGCGGGGCCCCCGAAGATCGAGAGCCAGTTGTTGGGTGGCGTGCCGTCCTCGCGCGGTTCCGCCCACACGTACCAGTCGGCTTTCGCGTTGTCGCGGTTCTGCCGGCTTTCGCGAAACCATGCGTGTTCGGCCGAGGTGTGGCTGAGCACCTGGTCGATCATCACCTTCAAGCCGAGCGCGTGCGCCTTTTCGAGCAGGCGGTCGAAATCATCGAGGCTGCCGAACAGGGGATCGACCGCGCGATGGTCGGCGATGTCGTAACCGAAATCGGCCATCGGTGACTTGAAGAACGGCGCGATCCACACCGCATCCACGCCCAGTGACGCCACGTAGTCGAGGCGTTCGATGATGCCGGGCAGGTCGCCCACGCCGTCGCCGTCCGTGTCGAGAAAACTGCGCGGATAGATCTGGTAGATGACGGCGCCGCGCCACCAATGCACATCGGTCATTCATTCGCCCCGGTCGAGATGCGCATGCGTGATTCCGCGCGCGTCTGTAAGCGGGAGCCAGCTTAGCGGCCGGTGCGATTCAGCCTGCGGCGCGCGCATACGTATTCATGGATGCTGCAGATGCGTCATGGGTCGCACGGGTGGCCGGCGAGGGCGTGCATGCACCGCGCACGTCGTGGATGTTGCATTGCAACACACGGCCGCCGCTTGCGGGATGAATACGTATGCGGCACGCGCCCGTCCCGAAACCGGACGCCTACCATCCGGATCACACCCGCGCCGCGAGCGCGGGACTGCACGCGGAGATGACCGCGCCACGCACAACGACGATCACCACTGGGGACGACACGATGCAACTGAAACGCAACATGATGACGCTGGCTTTGATTTCCGCAGGCATCGGCTTCGCCACCTGCGCCAACGTCGCCTTCGCCGCCAGCGCACCTGCCGGTGGCACGCAGGACCAGGCCCAGCCGCAAAACCAGACGGCCACGGCCGATCAGAGCGCGACCGACAAGAAAAAGAACGAAAAAAAGAAGGAGCAGCCGCAGCAGCTGCAGACGATCAACGTGCGCGGTTACGCGGGAAGCCTTCAGAACGCCACCGCGATCAAGCGCAACTCCGACGAGATCGTGGAAGCGGTTTCCGCCGAACAGATCGGCAAGCTGCCCGGCACCAGCATCGCCGATACCCTCGGTCGCCTGCCGGGCCTCGCAGTGCAGACACTGAGTGGGCGTCCGCAGGTACTCACCATCCACGGCCTCGGTCCCGACTTCTCGACCGCGCTGGTGAACGGGCGCGAGCAGGTCAGTACCTCGAACAACCGTGACGTGCAATACGACCAGTACCCATCGAGCTGGTTCAACTCGGTGGTGGTGTACATGTCGCCCAGCGCCAGCCTGATCGGGCAGGGCCTGTCCGGCACCGTGGACATGCGCACGATCCGCCCGCTGGAACAGCCGGGTCCGGTGGCGGCGGTCAACGCGCATTACGTGTGGGACAGCCTGTCCACCTTGTCGCCCGGTCCGGGCGTCAGCGACCACGGTTATTCGGTGAACGGCGTGTACGTCAACCAGTTCGCCGACCATACCTTCGGTGTGACGCTGGGCGTCGATCTCGAATCCAACCCCGCGCAGATCGAGCACCAGGCGCCATGGGGTTATCCCAACGACGCGAATGGCGACCTGGTCATCGGTGGTTCCAAGAACTACGGCATTTCCGACCAGCTGAAGCGCACCGGCCTGCTCGCCACGCTGCAGTGGCGGCCGTCCGAAAACTTCACCAGCACGCTCGACCTCACCTGGGACAACTTCCGCGAAACCCAGCAGGCGAAGGGCATGGAGTTCCCGCTGTTCTGGGGCGCCAACGTCCAGCTCCAGCCGGTCAACGTCCAGAACGGCTTCGTGCAAAGCGGCATCTACAGCAATGTCTCGCCGGTGGTGCGCAACGACTACAACAAGACCAACGCCAAGGTCTGGAACATCGGCTGGAACAACAAGTACCGCTTCAACGAGGATTGGTCGGTGGAGGTGGACGCCAGCTATTCACGCGCCGACCGCCGCGACATGTTGCTGGAAAGCTATTCCGGCTTCGGCTACAACAAGTCGGGCCCGACCGACACGCTGGCCTTCGAGGAGGCCGGCAGCGGATTGTTTTACGTCGACCCCGCGCAAAACTACACCCAGGGCCTGGTGCTCACCGATCCGCAGGGCTGGGGCAGCGGCAACAATCCGCCGGTGGTGCAGGCCGGCTTCATCAACGCGCCGCATACCAATGATTATCTCGCCCGGTTGCGTTTGAGCGTCGAGCACGACTTTGCCAGCGGACCGTTCTCGAACGTGAAGTTCGGTGTCGATCGCGCGACGCGCAACAAGAACTACAACATCGACCAGGATTTCATCGTGCTGCCGAATGGCGCACAGTCCGCGCCGATTCCTTCGTACACGACCAGCGATCCGCTGGCGTGGATGGGCGTGGGCCCGCAGGCGGTCTACAACCCGCTGGATTTCCTCTCCAACGGCACCTACGGCTTGTTCCCGACCGCGCTGTCGTCGATCGGCGTGCCGCCCAACTGGAAGGTGCGCGAGCTCGACACCACGCCGTTCGTGCAATTCAACATCGATACCTCGCTCGGCAACGTGCCGGTGCGCGGCAACATCGGCATGCAGGTCGCGCACACGAATGAATCCTCGCAGGGCCAGCGCGTCGCGGCGGGCACCAGCTCCACGGGTTCTTCGGTGGTAACCCTCGTGCCGGTTTCCGGCGGCACCAAGTACACCCGCTGGCTGCCCAGCGCCAACCTGGTGTTCCAGTTCACCGACAGCACCGACCTGCGCGTCGGCGCCGCGCGCGTGCTGGCGCGTCCGCGCATGGACCAGATGAGCGCGAGCCTTGCGATCAGCGGCAACATCACGGCGCTGCCCAACACCAATCCGAACCAGTCGTACTTCAGCGCGCAAGGTGGCAACCCGGAACTGCTGCCGACGATGTCCACCAACTTCAACGTCAGCCTGGAACATTACTTCGCGCAGAACCAGGGCTACATGGCGCTGTCCACGTATTACCTCAAGCTGTCGGATTTCATCAATCCGAGTGCGGCGTTCCTGTACAACTTCGCCCCCTTCGTCGGTGCGTTCCTGTCGCCGGCACAACAGCAACAACTCGGCACCACTTACGGCATCATCTCGGGCCCGACCAACGACGGCCACGGCAGCGTGAAGGGCCTGCAGGGCACGATCAACCTGCCGTTCAAGGCGGTGACGTCGGTGCCGGTGCTGGAAGACTTCGGCTTCATCCTCACCGGCGACTACACCAAGAGCGCGGTGGTGTACGCCGGCAACCCGCAGGCGATCACGGTGCCGGGTCTTTCCAAATGGGTCGCCAACGGCACGATCTATTACCAGCACGACGGCTTCGAGGCGCGCGTCAGCGACAGCTATCGCACCAGCTTCCTCGGTGAAGTGCAGGGCATCAGCGCCACGCGCATCCTGCAAACGATCAAGGGCGGCAGCACGTACGACGCGCAGGTCAGCTACACGATTCCCGAAGGTCGCATGAAGGGCCTGACCATCCTCCTGCAAGGGTCCAACCTCACCAACCAGCGGTTCATCACCTACCAGAACAACGACCCGCGCCAGGTGCTGACCTGGGAAGAGTACGGGCGGCGTTACGAGATCGGCGTGTCGTACAAGTTCTTTTGAGGGATGGCGGCGGTGCGGACTTCGCTGATTGCGGCAGCGAGTCCGTGCCGCCGTCGTGTTCGAGCGCGTACACTCCCGGCATGAACGAATCCGCGATCCGGCGCGTGGTGATCGTGGGCGGTGGTACCGCCGGCTGGATGGCGGCGGCGCTGCTGGCGCGCGGCGTCGGCCGTTCGTGTGATATCCGGCTGATCGAATCCGCCGAAATCGGCACGGTCGGCGTGGGCGAGGCCACGATCCCGCAGATCCAGCACATCAACGCGTTCCTCGGCATCGACGAGAACGACCTGATGCGCTTCACCCACGGCACGTACAAGCTGGGCGTGCAGCTCAACGACTGGGGACGCATCGGCGATTCGTACCTCCATGCGTTCGGCGATGTCGGCCTGCCGCTGGGCCTGCTGCCGTTCCATCACTACTGGTTGCGCAGCCGCGCGCAAGGCGACAAGCATTCGTTGTGGGCGTATTCGCCCAATGCCGTCGCGGCGGCGGCAAACAAATTCGCGCCTCTGGACAAGATCGGCAACAGCCCGCTCGGCGGCATCCGCTACGCCTACCAGTTCGACGCCGCGCGCTACGCGCGTTACTTGCGCGAGCGGATTCCCGAAGGCGCGGTGCGGCGCATCGAGGGCAAGGTCGTCGAGGTGAAGCTGCGCGGCGAGGACGGGTTCGTCGAATCACTGCGGCTCGAAAGCGGCGAAACCGTCGAGGGTGATTTCTTCATCGACTGCTCGGGCTTTCGTGGACTCGTGATCGAAGGCGCGCTGAAGACCGGTTACGAAAACTGGCAGCACTGGTTGCCGTGCGATCGTGCGCTCGCGGTCGCCAGCACGCGCAGCACGCCGATGCGGCCGTACACGCAGGCCTTCGCGCGCACGGCCGGCTGGCAGTGGCGGATCGCGTTGCAGCATCGCACGGGCAATGGCCACGTGTATTGCAGCCATTTCATCAGCGACGACGAAGCCGCCGCGCAATTGCTCGCCAACATCGAGGGCGAACGGCTGGAAGATCCGCGCCCGCTGCGCTTCGTAACCGGCATGCGCAAGCTTGCGTGGAACCGCAACTGCCTCGCGCTGGGCCTGGCCGCCGGTTTCATGGAGCCACTGGAATCGACCAGCATCCATCTGGTGCAGTCCGGCATCGCGCGGTTTCTCGGCATGTTCCCGGACCGACATTGCGACCCGCTGCTGGTTGACCAATACAACCGCCAGACGCGCTTCGAGTACGAGCGCGTGCGCGATTTCCTGATCCTGCACTACAAGGCCACCGAGCGCGACGACACGCCGTTCTGGCAGCAGTGCGGGGGGATGGACGTGCCGGAATCACTCGCGCGCCGCATCGAACTGTTCCGCCGCACCGGGCTGGTCTTCCGCGAGGCCGACGAGTTGTTCACCGAAACCGGCTGGTTGCAGGTGATGCTGGGGCAGCGGATCGAGCCCGCGCACTACCATCCGCTGGCCGACGAACTGGAGGAATCGAAATTGCGGGCTTTCCTGTCGGATATTCGCACCCTGGTTTCGCGCGCAACGGAACGGCTGCCATCGCATGATGACTTCGTGGCGCGCACCTGTGCGCCGCCCCGCGCGCCTGCGACGGTCGAGTGAACGCATGACGCCAGAATTTCGTCATCCCGGCCATGGAAACGTCATCCCGGCCATGGATGGGCCAGGATCCGGAGCCAGGGACGGCAAACGCACCCAGTGCCAGGGACGGAAAACAAGAAGCATCGTGAGGCGGCGCGGGTTCGGTTTCATTGCACTGCTGCTCGCGCTGACCTGGGCAGCCAACGGTTTTGCGGCGACGCCTGCGCCATCTGCCGAGGGCGCCAGGACGTCTTCCGGGGTGTACTACGAAATCTTCGTGCGCAGCTGGTACGACACCAACGGCGACGGCATCGGCGACTTGAACGGCGTCACCGCCAAGCTCGATTACCTGAAATCCCTCGGTGTCAGCGGCATCTGGCTGATGCCGATCAATCCGTCGCCCAGCTACCACGGCTACGACATCACCGATTACCGCGCGATCAATCCGCAATACGGGACGATGGCCGATTTCGAGCGGTTGCTGCGCGAGGCACACAAGCGCGGCATCAAGGTCATCATGGACCTGGTGGCGAACCACACCAGCGATCAATCGCCGTGGTTCAGGGCCGCGCGTGATCCACACAGCACGTACCACGACTGGTATTCGTGGGCGACGTCGTCCACCGATCTGAAGGCAATCAGTGCGACCGGTGGCTTTGCGTGGCACGCATTGCCGAACGGTGAAAACTATCTCGGCGTGTTCACCGCCGCGATGCCCGACCTGAATTACGACGATCCCGCGGTGCGCAAGGAAATGATCGACGTCGGCAGGTTCTGGCTGAAGAAAGGCGCGGACGGTTTCCGCCTCGATGCCGCGCAACACGTTTACCTGAATTTCGAGACCGACTGGAACAGTGCCTCTGTGCTCGGGAAGAATCTCGATTGGTGGCGCGAGTTCCACCAAGCCATCGACGCGGTGGATCCGCACGCGTGGGTGGTGGGCGAGGTGTGGCAGCAATATCCGGACCAGCTTGCGCCGTGGATGGGCGCGGTGGACGCCACGTTCGATTTCCCGCTCGCCACGCGCCTGGTCGACAGCGCCAGACAGGAACGCGACCGCGATCTCGGTGCGGCACTGCAACGCATCGGCGACGACTACCGTGCGGCGGGGAACGGCCGTTTCGACGACGCGCCGCTGCTGTCCAACCACGACATCGAACGCGTGATGAGCCAGCTCGATGACAATGCCGATCACATGCGCGTCGCCGCCGCGATGCTGCTGACGCTGCCGGGCCATCCCTTCATCTACTACGGCGAGGAACTCGGGATGCGCGGGCAGAAACCCGACCCGCACCTGCGCGAGCCGATGCGCTGGTATCGCGCCGGCAAGGGGCCGGGTGAAACGACATGGGA
>DATEKI010000032.1:0-3881 GCA_035277545.1 Rhodanobacteraceae bacterium
AACATGGCGAATACAACTACCGCGGATCGTTGCATGGCGGACTCCCGGCGCTGATTGATTCGACGAATCCCGCACTATCCTTGGCGTTCCTTAGCGAACGCTTCGCGCCATGTCCAACGCCCGTGCTCCCGAACGCGCCGCATGGATCGGCCTGGCGGTCCTCACCGTCGTGTGGAGCCTCAACTGGACGGTGATGAAGGTCGCGACGCATTACAGCGGACCGTTCACGTTCAGCGCGCAGCGCTACGTCATCGGCACCGTGGTGCTGTTTGCGCTGCTGGCGTGGCGCCGTGAGCCGTTGAAGCCGACACCGTGGCTGCCGACCATCGCGATAGGCCTGACCCAGACGATGGCGTTCCAGGCGCTGGCGCAATGGGCGTTGATGTCGGGCGGCGCGGGCAAGACCGCGTTGCTCGCGTACACCATGCCTTTCTGGGTGGTGCCGCTGGCGTGGTGGTGGCTGCACGAAAAGCCGGGCTTGACGCGCTGGTTGTGCATCGTGATCGCGGCCGCGGGTTTCGTGTGCGTGGTCGAACCATGGCGACCATTGGGCTCCCCCCACGGCATCGCACTTGCGCTGCTTGCCGGCCTGGCATGGGCCATCGCGACGGTGTTGTCCAAGCGGCTGTTCCAGCGGCATCCGGATGTGACGCCGCTGCGCCTGACCGCATGGCAAATGCTGGTCGGCACGGTCGGCCTGGTCATCGTCGCCCTGGCCACGCCGCAGCGCCCGGTGGACTGGACCGGCATCTACATTGGGGCGCTGCTCTACAACGGTTTGCTGTCGTCGGGCGTGTGCTGGGTACTTTGGGCACTGGTGGTGCAGCGCCTGTCGGCCAACGTGGCGGGGTTGACCAGCCTGGCGGTGCCGGTCGCCGGCGTGCTGTTCGCGTGGGGCCTGCTGGGGGAAATGCCATCCGGATCTGAATGGTTCGGCATCGTGCTGATCGGGATCGCCCTGCTTGCTTTGCAATTCAGGCGCCGCATGCCAGCATAGGCGACCTTCAGGCCTGCGGACACGCCTTTTGCAGGCCCGGAGCGCACCGCCATTGCCTCGCCAAGGAGTCGTCATGAGTCAAGCCCCATTGCCCCGTCCTGACGCCATCCACCTCGCCGTGATCGGGCTGGGTTATGTCGGCCTGCCGCTGGCGGTCGGGTTCGGCCGGAAGCTGCCGACACTCGGTTTCGACGTCAACGCCGCGCGCATCGACGAGCTGAAACAGCATCGCGACCACACGCTGGAAGTCACGCCCGGCGAACTGCGCGGGGCCAGCCAGCTCGACTTCAGCCACGACGCCAGCGACCTCAAGCGCTGCAACGTCTTCATCGTCACGGTGCCGACCCCGATCGGCCGCGCCAAGCGTCCCGATCTTTCCCCGCTCAAGGCCGCCAGCACCACGGTCGGGCGGGCCATCGGCAAGGGCGGCGTGGTGATCTTCGAATCGACCGTGTACCCGGGCGCCACCGAAGAAGCCTGCGTGCCGATCATCGAGCGCGAATCGGGCCTCAAGTTCAACCAGGACTTCTACGCCGGCTACAGTCCCGAACGCATCAACCCGGGCGACAAACAGCACCGCCTCGACACCATCAAGAAGGTGACCTCGGGCTCCACGCCCGAGGTTGCGGACTTCGTGGACGCGCTCTACCGGCAGGTGGTCAGCGCCGGCACCCACAAGGCGTCCAGCATCAAGGTGGCCGAAGCGGCGAAGGTCATCGAGAACACCCAGCGCGACCTCAACATCGCGCTGGTCAACGAACTCGCACTGATCTTCCACCGCCTGAACATCGACACGCTGGAAGTGCTGGAAGCCGCCGGCACCAAGTGGAACTTCCTGCCGTTCCGGCCCGGTCTGGTCGGCGGCCACTGCATCGGGGTCGATCCGTATTACCTCACCCACAAGGCCGAGGACATCGGTTACCACCCGGAAGTGATCCTCGCCGGACGCCGCATCAACGACAGCATGGGCCGACACGTGGCCGAGCGCGTGGTCCGCCTGATGTTGCAGAAACGCATCAATGTCGCGGACGCGAAGGTGCTGGTCCTTGGCCTGACGTTCAAGGAAAACTGCCCGGACCTGCGCAACACGCGCGTTACCGACATCGTCGACGAGTTCCGCACCTGCCACGCGGACGTCGACGTGCACGATCCGTGGGTCGACGCCGCCGAGGCGAAGCACGAGTACGGGCTGGACCTCGTGCCCGAACCACGCCCGGGCACCTATGACGCGATCGTGCTGGCCGTGGCCCACCACCAGTTCACCGACATGGGCGCGGCCACGCTGCGCGCGCTGGGCAAGCCCAATTGCGTGCTGTTCGACGTGAAGGACGTGTTGCCACGCGAAACGGTCGACGGCCGACTCTAGGGAAAGCACATGCGAATACTCGTCACCGGCGCGGCCGGCTTCATTGGTTCGACCTTGAGCCTGCGCCTGCTGGCGCGCGGCGATGAAGTGCTGGGCGTCGACAACCTCAACGATTACTACGACGTCACGCTGAAGCAGGCGCGTCTGGATCGCCTGACGCCGCATCCGAATTTCAAGTTCGCCAAGCTGGGCATCGAGGACCGGCCGGCGCTGGAGAAGGCCTTCCACGCTTTCCGTCCGCAGCGCGTGGTGAACCTGGCAGCGCAGGCGGGCGTGCGCTATTCCATCGAGAACCCGTACGCCTACGTCGAATCGAACCTGGTCGGCTTCATCAACATCCTGGAAGCCTGCCGGCACGGCAAGGTCGAGCACCTGGTGTACGCATCATCCAGCTCGGTGTATGGCGCCAATCGCAAGCTGCCGTTCTCGGTGCAGGATCCCGTCGACCATCCGGTCAGCCTGTACGCCGCGACCAAGAAAGCCAACGAGTTGATGGCGCACACCTACAGCCATCTCTACAACCTTCCGACCACAGGCCTGCGCTTCTTCACGGTCTACGGTCCGTGGGGCCGGCCGGACATGGCGCTGTTCCTGTTCACGCGCAAGATCCTCGCGGGCGAGCCGATCGACGTGTTCAACCACGGCCACCACACCCGCGACTTCACCTACATCGACGACATCGTGGAAGGCGTGATCCGCACTTTGGATCGGGTGCCTGGACCGGATCCCGCTTACGACCCGCTGCGCCCGAACCCGGCAACCTCCGCGGCGCCGTACCGCGTGTACAACATCGGCAACAGCCATCCAGTCCAGCTTTCGCACTACATCGAGGTGCTGGAGGACTGCCTTGGCCGCAAGGCCGAGCAGAACCTGCTGCCGCTGCAGCCGGGCGACGTGCCCGATACCAGCGCGGAGGTCACCGAATTGATGGCAGATACCGGCTACCGACCGGACACGCGCGTGGAAGAGGGCGTGCGGCGATTCGTCGAGTGGTACCGGCGCTACTACGGCGTCTGAGAAGCACAACTGGCACACAAATTGCTTGAAGTTTCTCAATATCGAAGTGTGATACGTTTCACACTTTCGTAACGCACCACTCTCCCGCAAAAGGGCTAAGCGATGAATATCCTGATTCGTCTCGGCGGTCTGGCGTGCCTGTTGTTGCTCGCCGCTTGCACCACCATGCCGGCGTCCAACGAAGCCCCGCCGGTCACGGCCCATCCCGAGGCGGTGGCCAACTATCACATCGGCGTCGACGACCAGTTGCAGATCACGGTCTGGCAGAATCCGGAGTTGAGCGTGAGCGTGCCGGTCCGTCCGGACGGCAAGATCACGGTGCCGCTGATCGGCGATGTGCAAGCCGGCGGCCAGACGCCAGCCGAGGTGTCCACCGAAATCCAGGACAAACTGAAGGCGTTCGTGCGCGATCCGCAGGTCGCGGTGATCGTGACCCAACTGCGCAGCCATGAATACCTGACCCGCGTCAGCGTGACCGGCGCCGTGCAGCACCCGGTATCC
>DATEKI010000033.1:0-7618 GCA_035277545.1 Rhodanobacteraceae bacterium
TCGCGGGCCTGATCGAATCCTTCGGCTACTCGGTGACGCTGGCACCGCACGCGCTCGCCGCACTCTCGGAAATCGACGCCGGCGACGGATTCGATGCGATGGTGTTCGACTTCGACCTGCCGGGCATGGGCGGCTGCGAGCTGGCGGACATGCTGCGCCAGCGCGGCGATCCCACGCCGATCATCGCGCTGACCGCCAGCGCGCACGGCGACGAGGAACAACGCGCGCGCGCGGCGGGCATGGATGCGTTCCTGCGCAAGCCCGTGCTGCCGGAAGATTTGCGCGACGCTTTGAACGAAGCGTTGCAAGTGGGCAGGAACGGGCTACGGGTTTTCCCTCCCCCTTCGCTTGCGAAGGGGGAATGAGGGGATGGCTTTTGCTTAGACCGGCGTCCCCCCGATGCTTGCGCATCGACCCCCTTCGCTCGCGAAGGGGATGAACACGAGCTTCGCGAAGCCTCCCGTTACTTCACACCTGCGCAACCAATAAGCCACTGCGCCAGCAGCGGCACCGGCCGGCCGGTCGCATAACCCTTGCGCCCCGAAACCCACGCGGTGCCGGCGATATCGAGGTGCGCCCAGCGCGTGCCTTCGGTGAAGCTCGACAGGAACAACGCCGCGGTGACCGCGCCGGCGCTCTTGCCGCCGATGTTGGCGATGTCCGCGAACGCCGATTCGAGCTGGTTGCGGTAATCGCTCCACAACGGCAGCCGCCACGCGTGATCGAGCGAAGTGTTGCCGGCGGCGAGCAACGCATTGGCCAACTCATCGTCCGCACTGAACAGGCCGGACGCGTGCGCTCCCAGCGCGATCACGCAGGCACCGGTGAGCGTCGCCGCATCGACGAGCGCCTGCGGCTGGAAGCGCTTGCACGTGTAGGACAGCGCATCGCAAAGGATCAGGCGCCCTTCCGCATCGGTGTTCAACACTTCCACCGTGATGCCTGCATGGGTGTGCAGCACGTCGCTGGGGCGATAACTGCTGCCATCGACGGCGTTCTCGACCGAAGGCACCACGCAAACCAGGTTGATCGGCAGCTTCATCTCCACCGCGGAAAGAAACGCGCCGAGCACGCCCGCCGCGCCGCACATGTCGTACTTCATTTCCTCCATCGAGCCGGTCGGCTTGATGTTGAGGCCGCCCGCGTCGAAGGTGACGCCCTTGCCGACCAGTGCGTAGGGTTTTTCGTCGTCCGCTCCCTTGTACTGCAGCACGATCAGTTTGGGCGGCGTCGCGGAACCCGACGACACCGCGAGCAGCGCGCCCATCCCGAGCTTCTGCATGTCCGCGCGTTCCAGCACCTCCAGCGTCACCGATTCCTTGTGTTCGTCCGCGATGGTTTTCGCCTGCGCGGCGATATGCGTGGGCGTGCACAGGTTGGGTGGCAGGCAGCCGAGTTCGCGGGCGAACGCGACGCCGCGCGCGATCGCGCTTGCCTGTGCGATGCCTTGCGCCACCTCGGCACCGGCTGCGAGCGCCAACTTCTGCAGGCGCGGCGCATCGGCGTTGGCGGGCTTGAGCGTCGCGGTGTAACGGAAGCAGGCGTGGTCGATCGCGAGCGCGCAGGTGCGCGTACGCCATGCCGCGTCGTGCCCGTCGACTTCGACCTCCGGCAGGTACACGGTGGCGTCGGTCACCGGCAGCGACTTGAGCACGTTGCCCGCGTCGTTGCAGGCGCGCAGGAACGCATGTGCATCGAGCACCGGCTTGCAACCCAGCCCGACCAGCACGACGCGCGGCGCTTTGACGCCGGGCACGCCGTGCAGCACCAATGTCGCGCCAGGCTTGCCGGTGAAGTCGCCGGCGGCCTTGAGCCGCGTCAGCATGCCACCTGCAGCGGCATCGATCGCCCCGGCGGCGGGCGACTTCGCATCCTCGAACACGCCCACTACCACGCATGCACCGTCCACGGCATCGGGGGCGGCGGAACTCTGGCTGAACTCAAGCATCTCGAAAGGCTCCTGGAATATCGGGCGGACGGGCGCGTGCCACTACACTGCGAAACCTGCTCGCAAACGCCCCAGTCTAGCCGATGCCCCGCCTTTCCATCCTCGACCGCTACATCCTGCGCGAATACCTGTTCGGCGCGCTGGCGGCCGTGGTGGTGTTGCTGGTGATCTTCACCGGCAGCACCTTCGCCGACATCGCCAACAAGGTCGCGACCGGACGCCTGCCGGGCGCAGTGATGTTCACGGTGCTGGGGCTGAACCTTGTCAACACATTGCAGGCGCTGCTGCCGATGGGCATGTTCCTGGGCGTGCTGCTGGCGCTGGGGCGGATGTACCGCGACAGCGAGATGCACGTGTTGTCGGCATCCGGTTTCGGGCCGCGGGGCCTGCTGAAACCCACGGCGATCTTCGCGATCGGCGCCGGCATCGTCGCCGGACTGGTGGCGCTGTGGCTGGGGCCGCTGGCCGCGCGCGCATCCAGTGCCGAGGTCGAACAGGCCAACCGTTCGGTGATCGCGGCCGGCCTGGAGGCGGGACGCTTCACCAGCCTCACCGGGCGCGGTGGCATCCTGTTCGCGAACACCGTCAGCCCCGACGGCACCAGGCTCGGCAAGTTGTTCGTGGAAAGCGAGCGCACCGGCAAGGACGGCGTCCTCGACATCAGCGTGATCGTCGCCGACCACGGCAACCTGTTCCACGAGGGCGTCGAGGACAACCGCTTCATCGCGCTGTACGACGGGCACCGCTACGACATCCGCCTGAACCAGGACAATTGGCGGCTGATGCAATTCGAGAAGAACGACATCGCGCTGTCGCAACCCAGCGACGACAGCAACGACAGCGATCCGGAATCGCTGCGCACCACCGCGTCGCTGGTCGGCGACCGCGATCCCGCGGCACGCGCCGAACTGCAATGGCGCATCGCGATTCCGTTCGGGCCGCTGGTGCTGGCCATGCTGGCGCTGCCGATGTCGCGCCAGGGACCGCGCAGCTCGCCGGTCGGCCGCATCCTGATCGCTGTACTGGCGTACCTGATCATCGTGAACCTGATGACGTTGGGACGATCGTTCATCGCCAGCGGAAAGCTGGCGGCGCCGATCGGCATGTGGTGGGTATTGGTCCCGGTGTTTGTCGGCGCGGCGTGGGTGTTCGCGCGGCAATACGCGATCCGCAAGCCGCGCGCGGCGGAGGCTGCCTCGTGAGCGCCGGCGTCTGGCAACGCATCCGCATCAAGCGCGTCGACCTTCTGATCTGGATGACGGTGCTGGGCGGGTTGCTGCTCACCTGGCTGGTGCTGACCGGCCTCGACGCCTTCATCCAGTTCGCAACACAGATCGGCAACGTCGGCCACAATGGCTACACGCTCGGCAACGCAGTCGCCTACATCATGTTGACGATCCCGCGCCGCGCTTACCAGTGGTTCGTGTTCGCGGCGTTGATCGGAAGCCTGGTCGGCATGGGCGCACTGGCCTCAACCGGTGAACTCACGGCACTGCGCGCGGCCGGCATGTCGAAGTTCCGCATCTGCATTTCCGTGACCGCGCTGGTGTTCGTGCTGATGGTCGGCGTCTTCATACTTGGCGAAACCGCGGGCCCGGCCGGTGATGCACGTGCGCAGCAAGTCCAGCTGCAGCGCACCGCCGGCCAGTTGCACATGCGCCAGAACGGCGGCCTGTGGGCGCGTGACGGCAACGACATCATCAACGCCAAGGCGGCGCTGGCGCACCTGGTGAACGGCCGTCCTGCGGTCGAATTGGCGGACGTGCGGGTATTCGGGTTCAACGATGCGGGCGAGCTCACCTCGTTCCGCAACGCGAAGCTCGCGACCCAGGAAGGCAAGGCCTGGACACTGCACGATGTGCGCGACACCCGGGTTTCGGTCGAGGGCGCGGTCAGCACCACGCACGCACAACAACCATGGAAGACGTCGCTCGACCCCGACGTGCTGGAAGCCTCGGTCGCGCATCCGGAATACCTGTCGCTGCGCGACCTCTCGCGCAACATCGATTACCTACGCGCCAACCGCCAGAATCCGAGTTCGTATTTGAACGCGTACTGGACCCGCGCGTTCTACCCGCTCAACACGCTGCTGTTGGTGCTGTGCGCGCTGCCGTTCGGCTTCGGCGCGCTGCGGTCGGGCGGCCTCGGCAAGCGCCTGTTCCTGGGGGTGATCGTGGCGATCGCGTGGTACTTCATCCAGCGCGCGATCATCAGCACCGGCACGGTGTTCGGTGCGCCACCGCTCATCGTGAACCTGATTCCCGCCTTGCTGTTGCTGGCGATCGCGGTCTGGTATTACCGACGGGTGTGATGGTTTCGCTCGCCGCCGAGGCGAGCGGAACCAGAACGAAAGCGCATCGCACCTGCCAAAGACGAAAGGGATTCCGGCCTGCGCCGGAATGACGAGCGTGGGGCACTCGCCAGCTGGCGTGAGGTCAAAGCCGCACGACGCGTGTGCGGCATACGCGATCGTGCCACGTGCGGCGTTCGGGATCGAACCACGCGATCCAGAACCCGCAGCCCAGCAGCGCCAGCGACACCAGCGACAGCACGAAACGCAGACACGCCGTGCGCGTATCAATGCGCACGCCGTCGTCCCGCATCAACCGGAATTTCCAGGCGCGTGACCCGACCGTCGCCCCGACGCGCACCCACGAGACGACAAAGTACGCGCCGGTCACGGCCAGCAGCCACAGCATGAGCAATGCCCGCAGCAGCAGGTCGGGGTGTTGCGGGTCGTAGACGCCATGGAAGACGAGCACCCACAGGGCGGCGGCGACCATCCATATTCCGATCAGCGGAAACAGGTCATAGAACATCGCCGCGAAGCGCCGCCACAGCGGCACCGGCTTCGGATCAACGGCTGGAATGGAAGTCGCGGACATGGGCAGGGCTTGCGATGGAGGGAGGAGCGCGCCAGCATCGTGCGATGGCTTCATCCGCGACCGACCTCGACCCGCGCGACCGCGCCGCAATCGACGCATTCCTCGAAGGCGTGTGGTCGCGCGACGGCCTCGCGGACCTGACGCTGGCCGATTATCGCGGCGATCTGGAACGCTGCGCCACTTGGCTCATGCGACACGCGCAAGGTTTGCTCAAGGCCACGCGCGAGGATTTGTTCAAATATCTCGCCGCGCGCAACAAGGCCGGCATCGGCGCGCGCACCAATGCGCGCGAGCTGACGGCGTTGCGCCGGTTCTACGCGGAACAGGTACGGCACGATCCCGCTTTCGAGGACCCGACGCTGCTGCTGGACGCACCCAAGCTGCCGCGCACGCTGCCCAAGGCGCTGGCCGAACGCGAGATCGAAGGCTTGTTGAACGCGCCCGCGATCGACACACCCATCGGCCTGCGCGACCGCGCCATGCTGGAACTGATGTACGCCTGCGGCTTGCGCGTCAGCGAACTGGTGACGCTGCCGCTGGCGGGACTGAACCTGCGCCAGGGCGTGCTGCGCGTCACCGGCAAGGGCGGCAAGGAACGCCTGGTGCCGATCGGCGAAACCTGCATGGACTGGCTCACGCGCTACTTGCGCGAAGCGCGCCCGGCACTGGCGAAGGGCCGCGAAACGCCCGCGCTGTTCCTTTCGAATCGCGCCGCCGGCATGACGCGGCAGATGGCCTGGACGCTGGTGAAGAAACACGCGCTCGCCGCCGGCATCGCCGCCAAGCGCATTTCGCCGCACGTGCTGCGGCATTCGTTTGCCACGCACCTGCTCAACCACGGCGCCGACCTGCGCGCGCTGCAGATGCTGCTCGGCCACAGCAATCTTTCCACCACGCAGATCTACACGCTGGTCGCGCGCGAAGGCTTGAAGCGCCTGCACGCGCAGCATCACCCGCGGGCCTAGTTCGTGCGATCGTCCCTGATCGCTGCACCGCCGGATGCTTCGCGGGACTGGATCGTCCACCATCTTGTGACACCACCTCGGCCATAAAGCCGCCATCCATGGCAAAAAGCTCCGTGGCCTGACTTCCCACGACAGCTGCTTCGATCGAGGCGCTTCAAGCGCCGCCCCGGGGCACGCGACCAGTTATCATTGTCGTTTTCCCCGGAGCCGCAAGATGGCCGAGCAGAAGTATCCCGAGTGGGTCTGGCACAACGGCAAGATCGTGCCGTGGGCGGAAGCCACCGTGCACGTGATGTCGCACAGCCTCCAGTACGGCTCGGCGGTGTTCGAAGGCATCCGCTGCTACAAAACCCCGAAGGGCGGCGCGATCTTCCGGCTGGCGGCGCACATGAAGCGTCTGTACAACTCGGCGCGCATCTACGACATGGTGCTGCCGTTTTCCGTCGAGGAAACCACGGCGGCCTGCCGCGAGATCCTGAAGAAGAACGGCTTCGAACAGGCCTACCTGCGTCCCTGCGCATTCCGCGGCCTCGGCGGTTTCGGCATCTCGGCCGACACACCGGTCAGCATGACGATCGCCGGCTGGCCGATGGGTCCGTACCTCGGCCCGGAAGCCCTGAAGAAAGGCATCACCGCGTGCGTGTCGAGCTGGCAACGCTTCGCCCCCAACACGATTCCCGCCGGCGCGAAGGCCGCGGGCAATTATCTTTCCGGACAACTGATCGCACGCGAAGCACGCCAGCGCGGTTTCGGCGAAGGCATCGCGCTGGCATCGACGGGACTGCTCAGCGAAGGCGCGGGCGAAAACGTGTTCCTGGTGATCGACGGCGCGCTGCACACGGCGCCCATCAGCGCCGCGCTGCTGAACGGCATCACCCGCGATTCCATCATCACGCTGGCGCGCGACAACGGCATTGCCGTGGTCGAACGCGACCTGCCGCGCGAGTACCTCTACCTCGCCGACGAAATCTTCATGTGCGGCACCGCCGCGGAAGTCACGCCGATCTGCGCGATCGACAGCAAGCGGGTCGGCAATGGCGAAGGCGGCCCGGTCACGCGCCGGATCCAGGACCTGTTCTTCGGCCTGTTCGATGGCCGCACGCAAGACAAGTGGGGTTGGCTGGAGACGTTGTAAGCTCCATCGTTCCCGGATCACGAAAACACTGGGAACGATGAACCCCTCGCCCAACCTCTTCCTGATCGGCCCGATGGGCGCCGGCAAATCCAGCATCGGGCGCCGCCTCGCGGAAGGTTTCGCGATGCCGTGCATCGATCTCGACAGCGCGATCGAGGAACGCACGGGCGCGAGCGTAGCCACCATTTTCGACCTGGAGGGCGAGTCGGGCTTCCGCCGCCGCGAATCCGAACTGCTGGCCGAGTTCACCGCCCGCAATGGCGTCGTCCTCGCGACCGGTGGCGGCGCGGTGCTGGTGCCCGCGAATCGAACCCTGCTGCGCGAACGCGGCTTCGTGGTGTGGCTGCAGGCATCCGTCGAGCAGCAGATGCGGCGCCTCGCGCGCGACCGCCAGCGCCCGCTGCTGGATGCGCCGGACCGCCGCGAACGCCTGGAGCAGCTGGCCGGCGAGCGTGACCCCGTCTACAGCGAACTCGCGGATCTTCGCGTCACCGGCGACGAGGAATCCTGCCAGCACGCCGCGGCGCGCATTGCGGGCTTGCTGGCGCAGCATTGGCAGCGCACGTCCGCCGCGAAGGAAAGCGCATGACCGCCACCATCGAGGTCGGGCTGGGCGCACGCGGTTATCCGATCCGGATCGGCACCGGACTGCTTTCGGACATCGGAAAATTCCGGGCGGCCGTTG
>DATEKI010000034.1:0-15037 GCA_035277545.1 Rhodanobacteraceae bacterium
GCACGTCACGGCCATGTTCAACCAGATGGGCGTGCAGGCGCAGGCGACCGACCTGCCGGTGTTCCTGCGCGATATGCGATTCCCGCTACCAAAATGACCTCGTTCGCATGCTGTGATACAGCCAATCACCGCTCTCGACCCATTCCAGCCGGTCGCCACCGTCGGCTTTCGGGCTGGCCAGTTTGCGTTTGCGCGGAACTTCCTGGAACGGTCGACTACGCGACGTCATGATCAGTAGAGTGCCAGTGGCTGCCCGCATCGCCACAGCATCCCGCGGCGCTTGCAGGGGCATCGTTGCCGCGCCCCCGCTCTAGCCCACGGCCACAAATGTCGCGCTGCCTCCGTGCCTGGAGCCCGCCCATGCCACAATACCATTGCGGAACGGGCATGGATGACGCGCTTCCGCTATAAGGCGTGTCGGTATGGCTAGCAGGGGATTCTGGCGTGAGCTGAAGCGCCGACACGTTTACCGCGTGGCGGCGGCGTATGCCATTGTCGGCTGGCTGCTTGTCCAGGTGGCGACACAAGTATTTCCGGTGTTCCACCTCCCGGACTGGATTGACCAGACGGTCGTGCTGCTGATCCTGCTCGGCTTTCCGATTGCGCTGGTGCTGGCATGGGCGTTCGACGCCACGCCGCAGGGAATCGTACGGACCGACGCGCAGGACAGCGTAGACGCGCAGACGGCACGCCGTCCGCGCCGTGCCGGCATAGCGGTCGGCTTGATCGGCGTGCTGATCGCACTCCTCGCGGGCGGTGTGTGGTGGCACACGGAGCGCGCCGGCGCTGTGCGAAATGCGCGCGTCACGTCTGCGCAACGCCTGATCGCCAAGTCGCCGGCAACACTGCAAGTTGCGAGCGCATCCGCCACCCCGTCTCCGGTCTCGACGCAACCGATTCCCGCTAAGTCCGTCGCGGTGCTTCCGTTCGTCAACATGAGTGGCGATCCGAAAGAGGATTACTTCAGCGACGGCATCACCGAGGAAATCCTCGACGCGCTGGCGCAGGTGCCGAACCTGAAAGTGGCCGCGCGCACGTCGGCGTTCGCGTTCAAGGGGAAGGCGGAAGATCTGCGCAAGGTCGGCGAGGTGCTGGACGTCGCGACCGTACTGGAAGGCAGCGTGCAGAAATCCGGCGACGAGGTGCGCATCACCGCGCAGTTGATCGACACCCGTAGTGGTTATCACCTGTGGTCGGAGAAGTACGATCGCAAGCTCACCAGCGTCTTCGCGGTCGAGGACGAGATTTCGAAGGCGATCGCGGACAAGTTGCAGGTGCAACTGGCCGGTGGAAGCGGCCAAACATTGGTCGCGCAAAAGACGGTCGATCCGCGCGCGCATGATTTTTATCTGCGTGGATTGACGCTGCTCGCCGCGCGTTCGGTGAGTGAAGCCGCGGGTGCATTCCAGCAGGCGGTGACGATCGATCCGGGGTATGCGCAAGCCTGGGCGGCGCTGGCCGAAGCGCAGGTGTTGTTGCCCAGTTATGGCCCCGCGCCGGCGCAAAAAGCGTACGCGGATTCGCTTAGTTCTTCGCAGCGGGCGCTTGCACTGGACCCGGACAATGCCTTGGCCTACGTCGCGCAAGGCATGGTGTACAGCAACCAGATTCACTGGGCCGAAGCCGACACAGCCTTGCGGCATGCGCTGGCGCTGGCGCCGGGTGATGCGGAAGTATTGAACCAGTACGCGCAATTCCTGGACGCGGTTGGCCAGCTCGAGCCAGCGCTGGCGGTGCTGGATCGCGCGCTGCAACGCGACCCGCTTTCGGGGACCAGCGCTGCCATCCGCTTGCAACTGCGCATGATCTTGCATCGCGTGGATGCGGACACCGCGGACGCGCAAATCAAGGCCATCGTGGCCGCACATCCGGCAAGCGTGTTCGTGCACCGTACCGCAACCTTGATCTATCTCAATCTGCATCGTTATTCGGAGGCGGAAGCGCAAAGCCGCAGGGCCGCTGAACTCAATGGTGAAGATCCGGAGGTCGGCGCGCTGCTGATTCGCGGCATCACCGACCCGGCCTACCATGCCCGAGCCGTGGAAAGCCTCGAGACATCGACGACCCACTTTAGTGCGCGCCGCGACCCAATCGTCCGCGCATTGTTCCTGATGTGGCTGGGGGAACGCGATCTTGCACTGACAGCGCTGGACGACGCAGCCAATGGCAACAGCACGATTCCACAACTGTTGTGGCACCCTGAATTCGATCCGGTCCGCAACGATCCGCGCTTCAAGGCCGCGTTGAAGAAGATGGGATTGCCATACACGCCGGACGGCGCTGCCAAACCATGAACGAATTCCTCGCGCGCCTGAAGCAGCGCAAGTTGGTGCAGTGGGCGCTGGCCTACGCGGCGGGTGCGTTCGCGCTGCTGCAGGGCATCGACATGGTGGCGGCGAAGTTCGGCTGGCCCGATGCGATCGAGCGCGGACTGATCATCGCTGCATGTGCCGGCTTTTTCATCACGCTGCTGTTGGCCTGGTACCACGGCGAGCGCGGCGCACAGAAGGTGACCGGGATCGAGTTGCTGCTACTGGCATTGCTGCTTGCAGTCGGCGGCGCATTCATGTGGCGATTCTCCGGGTCGCATGCGCCTGCACCGATTCCCGCAGTGGCCTCCGCGGCCACGCCATCATCCGCCCCGGCACCCGCTCGCGCGGACATCCCGGCCAAATCCATCGCGGTCTTGCCGTTCGAGAACCTGTCCGACAACAAGGACAACGTGTACTTCTCCGATGGCCTGTCCGAGGAAATCCTCAACTCGCTGGCGCGCATCGACGGCCTGCGCGTGATCGGGCGCACATCGTCGTTCCAGTTCAAGGGCAAGGACGTGGATTCGCGCACCATCGGCGAGCGGCTGGGCGTGGCCAACCTGCTCGAAGGCAGCGTGCGGCGCGAAGGCGAGCGGGCGCGCGTCACCGCGCAACTGATCCGCGCATCCGATGGTACCCAGCTGTGGTCGCAGACGTACGATCGCACGGTGACCGACAGCCTGGCCGTGCAACTGGATATTGCCGAGCAGGTGGCCGGTGTACTCAACGTCGTGCTGGACGACAAGCAGCGCGCGCACATGCGCGCAGCTGGCGTGAAGAACGTGGATGCCTTCATCGCTTACCAGAAGGGCTGGAAGCTCTACATGGACGCGCATGCCAAACCCGGTGTCAATCTGATCGATGGACTGCGCCAGGCCAATGTGGAGTTCGATAAGGCAACCGCGCTGGACCCCAACTTTTCCTTTGCCTATTACGCCGAAGCGGATCTGTACGAACACACGTTGATGGCCGATGGCCGCAGCCACGCGGAACTCCTCGGTGCCCAGCATGCCGCCCTGTATACGCTGGAACGCGCCGCCGCCACCAGCCCCGATCCGCAACAGCGCGACCTGGCGCTGGCCGAGCGGCAATTGCTGAGCGACGACTGGCATGGTTTGGCCGATCGCATTGAAACCGCACTCAAGCAACCCGGTTGTAGCGCACCGAACTGGATGCCGGTATTCGCCAGCGCGTTCGGCTATGGCGACCTGATCGAGAATCTCGGCGCACGCGTCAATGTCTGCGACCCGCTGAATCGCATCAACTATCGCACGAGGGTATCGGCGGCGCTTGCGACCGGGCATCCCCAGCGAGCGCTGGACGTACTGGCCAAAGCCGAGACGACGTTTGGCGGCGGTCCCACGCCGACGCCAGCTCAGGCGATCGCGCTGACCATGCTGGGGCGCACCGCGGAAGCCCAGGCCACGCTGGACTCGATCGAACCAATCGGCGAGGCGTTCTACAGCGCGCAACTGATCGTGGGCAAAGCGGCTGGTGTGGATCCGGCAAAGCTCCACGCCAGTCTGCAAAAGGTGCCTCGAAACAGCTCCAAATTCCAGGGGTGGGACATCACCGATGCGGTGGCGGCCGCATTGTCCGGCAACCGTGTCGAAGCCGATCGTCACGCCAGTGCACTGGACGCGCGACCGGCGGGCGGTCTGCTGCTTGCCGTTGTCATCACCGATTGTCAGTGCGGCGCGCCATTTGACCTGGACGCCACGCCCCATTTCAAGGCGCTGCTCGCGGAATCCGGACTGCGCTGGCCACCACCGAAAACGATCAAATACCCCATCCGCGCCGCGCAGGATGGGCCGCCGGCGTTTTCTGCGCCGGTGGCGGCAAAGGCCCGCGCGCATGGCTGATCTCTGGCAACGCCTCAAGCAACGCAAGCTGGTGCAATGGGCGCTGGCCTATACCGCCGCCGCTTGGGCGCTGTTGCAGGCGCTTGGGCTCGCGGCGGACAGCTACGACTGGCCGCACGGCGTCATGCGCGTTGCGTTCGCGGTCATTGCCCTGGGTTTCGTGGTCGCATTGGTGCTCGCGTGGTACCACGGCGAGCGCGGCGCGCAGCGCGTCACCGGCACCGAGCTTTTGATTCTCGCGCTGTTGCTGGCCATCGGCGGCGGATTACTTTGGCGTTTTACGCGGGCTCCGGAAGCTGCGCCTGTTCCCGTGCCGCCCGCAAGCACGTCGAGTGCGAACGCAGTCGAAATACCGCCAAAATCCATCGCCGTGCTGCCGTTCGAGAACCTCTCGGACGACAAGGCGAACGCCTACTTCGCCGACGGCATGCAGGACGAGATCCTCACCCGCCTGTCGAAGATCGGTACGCTGCGCGTGATCTCGCGCACCTCGACCCTGCAGTTCGCGAGCCATCCGGAAAACCTGCCCGAGATCGCGAAGAAACTCGGCGTCGCGACGATCCTCGAAGGCAGCGTGCAGAAGGCGGGCAACAAGGTGCGCATCATCGTGCAGCTGATCCATGCAAGCGACGACCGGCAGCTGTGGGGTGAAACCTACGACCGCACGCTTGACGACGTGTTCGGCGTGCAGGGCGAAGTCGCCGGCACGATCGCCGACAAGCTCGGCGCGACGCTGACCGGTGATGCGCGCAAGGACATCGCTCAGGTCGCCACCCGCAACCCGGTCGCGCTCGATGCCTACCTGAGAGGCATGGCGTTGAACCGGCAGGGCTTCACCGACACGCTAGCCTTCGCAGCGCTGAAGTCTTACGGCGAAGCCGTGAAGGCCGATCCCGACTTTGCGCAGGCGTGGGCCGCGATCGCGCGCATGGATTCCTTCATGATTTTCCTGGGTATCGACGGCTCGCCGGAACGTCGCGCGTCCGCGCTGCAGGCGCTGCAGTCTGCCGAACGCCTGCAGCCCGATGCGCTCGAAACGCTGGTCGCGCGCGCCATCTACGAATACGGCGTGGAGCGCGACTTCGAGTCGGCACGCAAACGGTTCGCGCAGGTGCTGGTGCGCTGGCCCAACGACGTCGACGCCGTGACCGCCATGGTCCATGTACTGGAGGAACTCGGGCGCTACAGCGAAGCCGAAACCCTTCTCGAACACGCGCTCCAGCTCGATCCGCTGAACCCGCGCCTGTACAAGAATCTGGCGATCCTGCAGACCAACGAGCGTCGTTTCGATGCCGCACTCGACACCCTCGACCGCGCGCTTGCGCTCGTGCCCGACGACGAGGAAGTGCGCCAGTTGCAGGGCGACATCTACCTCGCGCAGGGCGACCTGGAGCGCGCCGCCAAGGCCTTCGGCAAGCCGCCCACGACGATCTCCGACCAGGTCCATCAATACGTGGTGCTCGCGCGCATGCAGCGCCGCTATCCGCCCGCGATCGCGTGGCTGCAGGGCTTGCTCGCGAGGCCGGGCGACGCCGCGACGCCGCCCGACGTCATCCTGGTCCGGCTCGAACTCGCCGAACTGCAATGGCTCAACGGCGATCGCGCGGCAGCCGCGGACAACTACCGGCTGGCGCTGGAAGCGGTCAAGCCGCTGCTCGAACGCCAGCCCGACAACCCGTGGCTGGCCAGCATGTTGGCGATAGCGCACGCCGGCCTGGGGGACGAGACGGCGGCGATGGCCGCATTGGACCGCTTGCTGGCGACGCAGCCAGAATCGAAAAGTGCTCAACAGGGGCGGGCGTATCTGGAGATACGCGCAAGAGTCCTCGCCAGCATCGGCCACAAGGACGAAGCCATCGCCCGCCTGCGCTACTTGCTGGGCGTGCCGTATGGCGGCCTGTTCGCGCCGGTCACCCCGGCCAGCCTGCGGCTGGATCCGGAGTTCGATGCGCTGCGCAGCGATCCGGCATTCCAGAAGCTGCTGCAGGATCCGCCGGCTGCGAAGCCCGCGCCATGAACGACTTCATCCAGCGCCTGCGCGAACGCAAGCTGGTGCATTGGGCGCTGGCTTATGTGGCGTTCTCGTTTGCGCTGTTGCAGGGCGTGGACACTGCCTATCCGCCCTTGCCCGGGAATCCGAAGCCATGATCCTGCGCCGCATCACCGCCAATTTCCGCCGCCAGGACTGGATGGCCGTCGTCATCGAACTGGTCATCGTCATACTGGGCGTGTTCATCGGCCTGCAGGTGAACAACTGGAATGAAGCGCGGAATGACCGGGCGCTCGAGCGGCAATACATCCAGCGTCTGCATGACGATTTCGCGCGCTCGATCAAGCGCGCCGAAAAAAATATCGCGCGCACGGAAGTGCAATTGGTTCTGGAAGGAGAGATGGTCGGCCGATTGCGCGAGTGTCACCTCGATGACCGTCAGCGCACCGATTTTGCCAAGGGGGTCTTTCTGGTGGGCAGATTCCAAGGGCCGACGTTGGTCCGCGGGACCATCGACGAACTGCAATCGACCGGCCGGATAGGGATTATCCGGAACCTTAAATTGCGGCAAGCACTTTCCGACCTCGTCGAGGCGCAGATGGGAGACTCGGAGGTCCTCGGTTACATCGTCGCGCGCGCGACGCCACAGGTTGCTTACATCGATACCAGGACCGTCCTTCTGCAGCCGCCGGGTGGATTCACCGCCGCCCCTTCATCCGACCAGGTCCTCCTCGATTTCCCCACCTTGTGCCACGACCCTGCCTATATCGGTGCTGTGTCCACCTTGCAGGAATTGACACACGTCGTGACTTTTCAAAATCAACGGGCACTGGCGGCCGACCGCGCCATGCTGAAGATGCTCGATGGGGAACTCGGGAACAAGACGGAGCCGACTCCATGATCCTGCGCCGCATCACCGCCAATTTTCGCCGCCAGGACTGGACCGCCGTCGTCGTCGAACTGCTGATCGTCGTGTTGGGCGTGTTCATCGGCCTGCAGGCCCAGGAGTGGGCCACGAAGCACGCCGAGCAGCAACGCGCCGATGTATTGCTGCAGCAACTGCGTGGGGATCTCGACAACGAACGGATCAACCTGCAAACCTACATGGACTATCAGCAGGTCGCTGCCAATTACGCCAGGACCGCGATAAAGGGCCTGGCGTCACCGGGCTCAGTCGACCCGGCAACGTGGGTAGCCAGCGCATACCAGGCGAGCCAAGTACTGACCATGCCAAGCAACCGCGCGACGTTCGACGAAATGAAATCGACCGGCGCCATTGATCTCATCCGCAACGCCAGATTGCGCGCTCTGTTGATCGGCTACTACAGCTATGACTGGTCGCAAGCGACTACGTTCAAAGCCCAGGCATCGTATCGTGAAGTGGTGCGCAGTGTGGTGCCGTATTCGGTGCAGAAAGCCATCAAGGCTTCGTGTGGAGACATCAATGTAAGCATCGGTGACGTGATCGTCACCCGACTACCGAAGACCTGCCATATCGCCCTCTCGGCCGCAGACATCACGCGCGCAGCCGCAACCCTGCGCACCACGCCCGGCCTGCTGCCGGCGCTGACTTACCAGTTGAGCGTCATCGAGACGAATATCGAAACGATCCAGTACGTCCAACAGCAGCTCGCCGACGTGATTGCCGCGGCCGGGAAGCCAGCGCCATGATTTTGCGTCGCATCACCGCAAACTTCCGTCGGCAGGACTGGATGGCCGTCGCCATCGAACTGGTGGTGGTCGTCCTCGGTGTGTTCATCGGCGTGCAGGCGTCCAGGGAGAAGCCGTGAGCTTCTTGGCCGAACTGCGACGCCGCAACGTGCTGCGTGCCGCGGTGCTGTATGCGGGCGCGGTGTGGGCGCTGGCGCAGGGTCTGGCGCAATTGCTGCCGCTGTTCGGCGATTACGAATGGATCGCCCGCTGGTTCGTGATCGCGGGCATTGTCGGCTTTCCGTTCTGGGTTGCGTTCTCGTGGTTCTACGAATTCACGCCGCAGGGTTTGAAGCGCGAAAGCGAGATTGCGCCGAACGATTCGATCGCGCACTCGACGGGACGCAAGCTGGACAAGTGGATCATCGCCGTGCTGGTCGTCGCGGTGGTGCTGCTGCTCACCAACACCTTCGTTTGGAAAAGGGGCGCGGGGCTGCAGGACGAGGCGGCTTCCGCGATCCCGGCCAAATCCATCGCGGTGCTGCCGTTCGAGGATTTGAGCCCGGGCCATGACCACGGTTATTTCTCCGCCGGGCTGGCCGAGGAATTGTTGAACGCGCTGGCGAAAGTGCAGGACCTGAAAGTCGCCGGCCGCGCATCCTCGTTCTATTACGGCAGCCACAACGCCGATTTGCGCACCATCGGCAAGGCGCTGGATGTCGCCAACGTGCTGCAGGGCGCGGTGCGCACGCAGGGCGAAGCGGTGCGCATCAGCGTGCAACTGGTCCGCACCGGCGACGGTTTCGAGGTGTGGTCGCAGAGTTACGACGGTAACCTGAGCAACATCTTCGATCTGCAGGAACGTATCGCGCGGGCCATCACCGATCACCTGAAGGTGGTGCTGACCGGCAGCGAGCAGGCGCGGCTGGTGCCGGTGGCGACCACCAGCGCGGATGCCTACGCGGAGTTCGTCACCGCGCAGACGCTGGTCAACAAGCGGGTGGGCGACAGCCTGCCGCGTGCGATCGCATTGCTGCAGAAAGCGACCACGCTCGACCCGAAATTCTCGCGTGCGTGGGCCAAGCTCGCGGTGGCGTACGCGGTGCTGCCGCAGTACAGCCATGCCGACTGGAAGGCGAGCTGGAAGACTTCGGACGATGCCGCACATCGCGCGCTCGCGCTCGATCCGGGTGATGCGGAAGCCTACGCGGCGCTCAGCTACAACCAGTTCTCGCAGCGTCATTACGTTGCAATGGTGGAACCGATGCAGCGGGCGCTGGGACTGGCGCCGGACAATTCCGCGGTGAACTACTGGGCTGCCAATGAACTGGCGGCGATGGGGCGCACCCGTGCGGCCGAAGCGCGGATTGACGCGGCGCTGGTCAACGATCCTGCCAATGTCCTGCTGCTGTTCTACAAGAGCATGTTGCGCTGGCGTGAAGGCGACCAGGCCGGTGCGCTGGCGTACATCCGTCGCGGCGGTGCCCCGGATTCGCCCTTTGGCGCTCTGATGCTGGAGTTCTATGATGCCGCACATGGCGACATGGCGGGGTCCGCCGTCCAGTTCGCCAACTCGACGAGCAAGATGGGTACGAAGATTTCCCTGGCGGATTTGCAGACGATCTATCGCGGCACTTACGGCGGTGCCGCACAGCGTCAAGTTGCGCTGAAAGTCCTCGATGCCCATCTGGACGACGAGTGGGCGCCGACGATGCTGCTGCAACTGGGCGAGCCGGCACGTTCGTTCGATCTCTACGAACGTGGCCACAGCGGTCTGTCCGATGCCTATCTCAACTGGCTGTGGCAACCGGAACCATGGTCGCGCAAGGCGCGCCAGGATCCCGCGTTCCAGGGCTTCGCGCAGCGGATCGGAATGGTTGCCTACTGGAGGCAATACGGCTGGCCGGACCTGTGCAAACCTGCTCCCGAAAAAGGGCCTGATGGTTTCGTCTGCCAATGAACGCCGGACGATTTTCCGATGGCGGCCGCAGGTATTACATAGTAATTACTTGGCAACGGGTGTTCCGAAATGAAAGCCGTCATTCGCAAAATGGGAATTCGCAAGGCATCCTGATTCCAAAGCCTGTGCTGGCACGGGTCGGTCTGGAAGACGAGGCCATCATGACCGTGGAGGATCGTGCGCTGGTGCTGCGTCCGGTGCGCCGTCCGGCACGCGAAGGCTGGGCCGAGGCGAGCACGCGGATCGCCGAGGCGTATGCACTTCGTCGCGATCCGGACAACATGTTCAAGTGGCTGGATCAGGCTTGGGCCAATCGCGACAGCGGCATCCAGTACCTCACCTACGACCCCATGATCCTGCGTTACCAGCACGACCCGCGCTTCGCGGCATTCTGCAAGAAGATCGGACTGCCCACGACCACCGATGCGAAGGCGTTGCCGTGAGTGCGAAGCCCTCATTCATCGCCGAACTCACGCACCACGGTTGATCGATCTGGGCGGTGGGTACGGCTAGAAGGTTGGGTTCACCGCACATCTTGAAGGTCGGCTTTGCGGCGGTCATATTGGACAAGTCGACCGGCAGGTGTGGGCCGGCTGCAGACGTTACGCCTTGGAAGCCAGTAGCGCATCCCCACCATGCGCCCGCAATTGGCGCGCAACCTCGTAGCCCAATGCGACAGGATCATCACCCCGCGCATCGGCACGCAGCAGGCGTCCATCGCGCGCATCGCCCAGCAATCCGCGCAGGTGCATGACTCCATCGGCGGCCGTTTCGCACCACGCGCCCAGCGGCATGGTGCAGTCGCCGCCCATCGCTGCGTTGAGTGCCCGTTCCGCGGACACGTTGCGGCGGGTACGCGCGTCGTCGAGGACTTTCACGCGTTCGATCACGCGCGCGTCGCCCGCGCGGGTTTCCACCGCGATCGCGGCCTGTCCGGGTGCCGGCAGCCAGTCGGGTGGCGCGAGTCGCGAACGGATACGCGCAGCGAAGCCCAGGCGTTCGAGTCCGGCCACCGCGAGGATGATCGCCGCGTAATCGCCGCGGTCGAGCTTCGCCAGGCGCGTGCCGACGTTACCGCGCAGGTCCGCGATGGCGAGGTCGGGCCGGCGCGCGCGCAATTGCGCCGTGCGCCGCAGCGAAGACGTGCCGACCCGGGCTCCTTCCGGCAATGCATCGAGTGAAGCAAAATCGTTGCTGACGAATGCATCCGCGCCATCGGCCCGCTCGAGGATGGCGGCCAATTCGAATTGCGGATCGAGTTGTGCGGGAACGTCCTTGAGCGAATGCACGGCAAGGTCGGCGCGGCCTTCGGCCATCGCGATTTCCAGTTCCTTCAAGAACAGGCCCTTGCCGCCGATCGCCGCCAGCGAGCGGTCCAGCACCTCGTCGCCGCGCGTGGACAGCGGCAGCAGCTCCACCGCCAGGTCCGGGTGCGCGTCGCGCAGGCGTTGCGCGACATGTTCGGCCTGCCACAGCGCCAGCGGGCTTTTGCGGGTGGCGATGCGCAACAAGGAAGACGACATGCAAGGGGCATTCGCAAATTCGATCCGCGCAAGTATCGCATCGATCAGCGAATGCCGCTGCGCGCGGGCTTTTCGCCGGCGGTTGCGGCACCAGGTTCGGCTGCGACTCAGGTTGCTGAACACTGCCCCCGCGCTGTTCAGGTGCGTTCAGTTTCTTCCCGGAAACTGAACGCGGTTTCCACGCGGAAGGAGAGCACCATGAAGAAGCTTCCCCTGATCACCGCCGGCTTGCTTGCTGCAATGGCCGCCACGGGCATTGCCGCACCCGCGGCACCGCAGGCACATCATTCGAGCGTCACCGAACGCGGCGCGCCCGATCTCGATTGCAAACTGACCTTCTCGCTTACCGGTTGGTCGCTGATCTACAAGCACGCCGATGGCGTGGGCCGGGTGACTTGCGAGAATGGGCAATCGATGCCGGTGAAAATCAGCATCAAGGGTGGCGGCCTGACCGCCGGCAAATGGCACGTCGACAACGGCAAGGGCAAGTTCACCGACGTGCACGTCATCAACGATGTCCTGGGCCGTTACGTGCAGGGCGGCGCGCACGCCGGCGTCGTCAAATCCGCCGAAGCGCAGGTGCTGACCAAGGGCACCGTGTCGCTGGCGCTCGCCGGCCATGGCGAAGGCATCAACCTGGGCGTCGATGTCGGCGCGTTCACCATCAGTCGTCGCTAACGAGGTTGTGCCACGGAAGGGCACGCCGCAGGCTGCGGTTCCTCCGTAGCCTGCGGTTTTTTCGGTCTTCGCCTCACCCCGTCACGACCCAGGCACATCAGGCCTCGGCACCCCGCAGGTCGCGCACGGCCGCCTCCATCGCGCCGACATTGTTCGACGCCTGCATCGGCACGCCTACCGACAATCCGACGTGCGCGCGAAACCGTCGCGGCAGGCGCGCGCGTCCGAGCTTCGAGTCACGCCGGCTCCACATGCTGCCCCACAACCCGCGCAACGCCATCGGGATCACCGGCACGGGCCGCCGCGCGAGGATCTTCTCGACGCCTGGACGGAAGCTGGCGATCTCGCCATCCAGCGTCAGGCCCCCTTCGGGGAAGATGCACACCAATTCGCCTTCGGCGAGCGCCGCATCGATGGCATCGAACGCACGCACCAGCAGTTTCGGATTCTCCTTGCCGCCCGCGATGGGAATGGCCTTGGCCGCACGGAACACGAAACTCAACACCGGCACCTTGAATATCCTGTGGTACATCACGAAGCGCACCGGCCGCCGCACGCTGCCCATGATGATCAGCGCATCCATGAAGCTGACGTGATTGCAGACCAGCATCGCCGGGCCCTCGTCGGGAATGCGATCGAGGCCGTCCGTCCGCACGCGATACAGAACGCTGATCAGCAGCCAGTCCACGAAACGCATCAGGAATTCCGGCACCAGCAGGAAGATCCAGAGTGTCACCGCGGCATTGAGAAGAGCCGTGACAAGGAACAGCTGCGGAATCGTCAAACCGGCCGCCAGCATGCCGAAAGCGAATATCGCCGCGACCACGAGGAACACGGCATTGATGATGTTGTTGCCGGCGATCACGCGTGACAGCTCGCCCTGCGGCGTGCGACTTTGCACCAGCGCGAACAGCGGCACGATGAAGAAGCCGGCGAACAGGCCAAGCAAGGTCATGTCCAGTGCGATCCACCAGTTCCCCGGTGCGTGCAGGAAAGCCAGCCAGTCGAGGCCGGTATAGGCCGGCGCGTCATGCCGCGCGAAATACAACAGGATGCCGAACAGCGTCATTCCGAATGCACCCAGCGGTACCAGCCCGATCTCGACCTTGTGTCCGGACAGCCGCTCGCACAGCAGCGAGCCGATGCCGACGCCGATCGAAAACAGCGCCAGCACCAATATCTCCACGCTGGCACCGCCGCCGAGGTACAGGCGCGTGTAGTTCGGAAGCTGCGCGGTCACCACGCCGCCGAAAAACCAGAACCATGAAATCCCGAGGATGGAATTGAAAACCGCGCGCTGCCTTGCCGCGAGCTTCAACACGCGCCCGCTCTCGACGATGAAATTCCAGTTGAATTTCAGGTCAGGCACCGCGGCCGGTACGCGCGGGATCGCGAGGCTGGCGATGAGGCCCAGCACGGCAACGCCGATCACGAGCGCCGCGGCAGCCGTCCAGCCGAACTGGTGGATGGCCGCACCGCCCGCGATCATGCCGATGAGGATCGCGAGCGAGGTGCCGGTTTCGACCAGCGCGTTGCCGCCGACCAGCTCCCCGCGTTGCAGCACCTGCGGCAGGATCGCGTACTTGATCGGCCCGAACACCGTCGAGTGCAGGCCCATCAGGAACAGCACCACGAACAGCAGCAGCGGACTGCGCGCATGGAAACCCCACGCCGCGATGCCCATCGCGACGATCTCGAACACCTTCACCCAGCGGATCAGCGTGTGCTTTTCGTATTTTTCGGCAAGCTGCCCGGCACTGGCCGAGAACAGGAAGAACGGCAGGATGAAAAGCGCCGGCGCGAGGTTCGAGTAGAAGCCGATCTGACTGGTGGTCAGCCCCAACTGGAACCCGACCAGCACGATCGTCGCGTTGCGGAACGCGTTGTCGTTGAACGCGGCAAGCGACTGCACCGCGAAGAACGGCGCAAAGCGGCGTTTGGCCAGCAGGCGGAATTGGCTCATGCAGCCCCCTTTTGGCGTCCAAGCCTATCAAGCCACAGGCACATACGTCAGCATCGTGCGTTGGGCTTCGCGTTGCTCAGCCCAACCTACATGAACGATGAAACAGGTGCCGCTCAGCGGCGCGCGAGCGCACGATGACCGATGTCGCTGCGATGGAACGCGCCGTCGAAATGGATGCGGTCGATCGTGGCGTAGGCGCGATCGCGAGCTCGCGACAGGTCGTCGCCCAATGCGCATACGCAGAGCACGCGGCCGCCGGCGGTGACGCTGTTGCCTCTGGCGTCGAGTTTGGTACCTGCGTGGAAGACCTTCACGCCGGCATCGAATTCGGAATCGAGGCCTGAAATCGCGTCGCCGCTTTTCGGCTTGCCGGGATAACCCTGGGCCGCGATCACGACGCCCAGCGACGGGCGCGGGTCCCACTCCGCTTCGGCCCGGTCGAGTTCTCCGTCGAGCGCCGCTTCGATCAACTCCGCGAAATCCGATTGCAGGCGCTGCATGACCGGCTGCGTCTCGGGATCGCCGAAGCGCACGTTGAATTCGATGACCTTCGGCGCGCCGGTCTTGTCGATCATCAAGCCAGCGTAGAGGAACCCGGTGAACGGCGTGCCTTCGGCGGCCATGCCGCGCAACGTCGGCTCGATGACTTCCGCGCGGATGCGGCGCTCGACTTCCGGCGTCACCACCGGCGCCGGCGAATACGCGCCCATGCCGCCGGTGTTGGGCCCGGTGTCACCGTCACCGACGCGCTTGTGGTCCTGGCTGGATGCCATCGGCAGATAGTGCACGCCGTCGGCCATCACGATGTAGCTGGCTTCCTCGCCTTCGAGGAATTCCTCGATCACCACGCGCGCCGAGGCATCGCCGAATGCGTGCGCCCCGAGCATGTCGGTGAGTGCATGTTCGGCGTCGGCCAGCGTCATCGCGACCACCACGCCCTTGCCGGCGGCGAGGCCGTCGGCCTTGATGACGATCGGCGCGCCATGCTTGCGCACGTATTCGAGCGCGGGTTGCAATGCGGCGAACACCGCGTAATGCGCCGTCGGAACGTGGTGGCGCGCGAGGAAATCCTTGGTGAAGGATTTGGAACCTTCAAGCC
>DATEKI010000035.1:0-8829 GCA_035277545.1 Rhodanobacteraceae bacterium
ACGCCTGCGGGTCGTAGTGGCTCGCCGTGAAGCCCTTCGCCTGCTTCATGTAATCGGCATACGAAACGTAGCCATCGAAGAACGACCACGACTCTGTGATGCCATCCACCGAGTAGATGCCCCAATGGATGAAGATGCCGAGCTTGGCGTCGGCGAACCATTGCATGCGTGCGGCCTTGGCGGCCGCAGCTTGGGCATCGGCGTCGCCGACGGCCGTCGCCGGGGCTGCCGCGGATGCCGGCAACGCCAGGCAAGCCAACGCGCATATCAAGGCGCCGAGCCGGAATTTCCTCATGTCGCGCTCACGCCATCAGCTCCTTCGAGATGCCTCCGACGGCGGCACGCAGATGCTCCAGCGCGGTCTTGATCGGCACCTTCACCGGCCTGCGTTCGACGTAGGGAATCGTCAACGCACCGGCGGCGAAGCCATGCCGCAGGATCGGCGCGGAAAGGTCAGTCACCGCGTCCACGTCGCCGCTGGGCTGCATTGCATAACCCTGCTTGCGAATGGCGTCAGCCTGCATGATGAAACGCTTGCGTTTCTGCAAGGTGCCCGCACCATCCATCAACGCCAGCCAATGCTCGCGCACTTCGTCGCTCTGGAATGCGAACAGCACGGCGCCCGACGTGGAACGCGACAGCGGCAGGCGATGGCCGACCCTCACCACGAAACCAATATCGTCCGGCGGATCGATGCGTGCAATCACCACCATCTGGTCGCCCGACGCGACGGCCAGGTGGCACGGCTGCAGGACTTCGCGCGCCAGGCGGTGCATCACCGGCAAGGCGGCTTCGACCAGCGATTTCACCCGTGGCCGCTCCATCCCGAGCAGGAACAGGCGATTGGTGAGCGCATAGCCCGAGTCGTTCTCGCGCGCGATGTAGCCGCGTTCCTCCAGCACCTGCAACATCCGGAAGATCTCGCCCTTGGAATAGCCGATGGCCGCAGCGATGCCTGTCATCGAAAGCGGGGCCTGGGCGCGCGCCAGCAATTCGAGGATGTCCAGCCCCTTGTCGAGGGCGGGCGCGCGATACTTGGCGGGCTTGTTGGTCATGATCGTCATCGCTCGTATGGATGGCCGGCGGGAGGCGGCCGCACGGTCTTGCACCAGCGAAGCTGGATTTTATATTTACAACACAACGAATCACAAGCTAGTATCGGGCGGGAGCCGCCGGCGGGCAAGCTTGCCCCTGCGACCGGCCACGATCGCGGAAGCCGACCATGCAGCCTGCCGACAGTGCCACCGCGCCGAATGATGCCAAGACAGCGTCCCATGCACGCGCTTCGTTGCCGGCGTTCGCGCTGATCGTTGGTTTGTTTTTCCTGTGGGGCGTCGCCAACAACCTCAATGACATCCTGATCAAGCAGTTCAAGAACGCCTTCACGCTCAGCGACTTCCAGGCCGGGCTGGTGCAGAGCGCGTTCTACCTCGGCTATTTCGTGCTGGCGATTCCGGCCGGCATCTGCATGCGCCGCTTCGGCTTCAAGGGCGCGATCCTGGTCGGGCTGGTCCTGTATGCGCTGGGCGCACTGCTGTTCTGGCCAGCCGCCGCCACGCAAACCTACGCGATCTTCCTCGCCGGCCTGTTCGTGATCGCGAGCGGACTGTCTTTCCTGGAAACCTCGGCCAATCCGCTGGTCACGGTACTCGGCCCGCCCGAGGGCGGCGCGCGCCGGTTGAACTTCGCGCAATCATTCAATCCGCTTGGCTCGATCGCGGGCGTCCTGATCGGGCGCAACTTCATCTTCAACGGCGTCGAACACACGCCGCAGCAATTGGCGGCGATGACACCCTCGGCGCGGCATGCGTATTTCGCGAGCCAGTCACTGGCGGTCCAGACGCCCTACCTGGTGATCGCCTGCGTGGTGATCGCGTTCGCGTTGTTGATCGCCTTGGTGCGGTTTCCCGCCCACGGCGAACATATCCATCAACCGGCCGCAGACCACGCCAGCGGTGCGCGCCATTTCGGACGCCTGCTGCGCGACCGGCATTTCCTGTCGGCGGTCACCGCGCAGTTCTTCTACGTGGGTGCGCAGGTCGGCGTGTGGAGCTACCTGATCCGCTACTGCCAGGGCACCATTCCGGGCACGCCGGAACGTCGCGCGGCCGACTACCTCACCGCATCGCTGGTGCTGTTCACGCTGGGGCGCTTCGCGGGCACGGCGTTGATGCGCGTGGTGGCGCCACGCGCCTTGCTGGCGTCGTTCGCCGCCGTCAATGTCGTGCTGTGCGCGATCGGGGTCGCGTGGCCCGGCTTGCCGGGCCTGGTTGCACTGGTGGCCGCGAGTTTCTTCATGTCGGTGATGTATCCCACCATCTTCGCGCTGGGGGTGGACGGCTTCGATGACAGCGACCGCAAGCTCGGTGCATCACTGCTGGTGATGGCGATCATCGGCGGCGCGCTGCTGACCGCGCTGATGGGCGCGGTCTCGGATGCCGCCGGCATCGCCCGTGCAATGCTGGTGCCGCTGGGGTGCTTCGTCGCGGTGTGGCTGTTCGCCATGCAGCGCACGCGCCTGCAGCCTGCATGAACGCCGTGCGCCTGTGCTACGCCCTCGACCTCAAGAACGACCCGGCACTGATCGCCGAGTACGAACGCTGGCACGAACCCGGAAACGTCCCGCGCGAAATCGTCGAGTCGATCCGTGCAGCCGGCATCCACGACATGCAGATCTTCCGCGCAGGCAACCGCTTGTTCATGCTGTTGGAGGTGGACGACGATTTTTCGCCCGCCGCCAAGGCCGCGAACGACGCCGCTGATCCGCGCGTGCAGGCGTGGGAAGCGCTGATGGGCCGGTTCCAGCAACCGCTGCCGTTCGCGAAGCCGGGAGAAAAATGGGTGGCGATGACGCGGATGTTTTCGCTGGCGGAAGCGCTGGCTTCACGCAAGCGTTAACTCTTTGATTCGTCATTCCGGACGCCGTGCAGAGGCGAACCGGAGCCCAACGACCTTGTTGGAAGAAGTCACTGGGTTCCGGCTTTCGCCGGAAGGACGACAAGGTTCAATCGGCACTTGAGGGCCGCCATGCCAGGCCGTCAGGCCAGGCATATTCACGCAGCGATGCTTCGCGCATCTCCGTCGAAAAACCCGGCGCCGTTGGCGCGAGATAGCGCCCGCCGCGGACGCGCACGGGATCACTGAAGTGTTCGTGCAGATGATCGACGTATTCGATCGCACGGTCTTCCATGCTGCCGCTGATCGTGACGAAATCCGCCAGCGCGAGATGCTGCACCATTTCGCAAAGGCCCACGCCGCCCGCGTGCGGGAACACGCGCACGCCGAACTTCGCGGCCAGCAACAGGATCGCGAGGTTCTCGTTGACACCGCCGACCCGCGCGGCATCGATATGCAACAGGTCGACGGCCTGCGCCTGCAGCAGCTGCTTAAACATCACCCGGTTGTGGGTGTGCTCGCCGGTCGAAACCGGTACCGGTGCCACCGCACGCCGGATCGCGGCGTGCCCGAGCACGTCGTCGGGGCTGGTGGGTTCCTCGACCCATGCGGGACGATAGGGCGCGAGTGCGCGGATCCACTCGATCGCCGGCCCGACATCCCAGCGCTGGTTGGCGTCGATCGCGATCGCGATGGCCTCGCCCGCCACCGCTCGCGCAATGGCAAACCGGCGCATGTCATCGCCGAGGTTTTCGCCGACCTTCAACTTGATCGTGCGGAAGCCGTCCGCGATCGCTTGCCGCGTCAATTGCTCCAGTTTTTCATCGGCGTAACCGAGCCAGCCTGGCGACGTGGTGTAGGCGGGATAGCCGCGCCGCAGCAGTTCGGCAACGCGCGCTTCGCGGTGCGGCTGCGCGCGCTGCAGGATTTCCATGGCGTCCTCGCGCGTCAGCGCATCGGTGAGATACCGGAAATCGATCGCCGCGACGATCTGTTCGGGAGGCATCTCCGCGACATACCGCCACAGCGGCAACCCCGCGCGGCGGGCGGCCATGTCCCACGCGGCATTCACCACGCCGCCGATGGCCATGTGCATCACGCCCTTTTCCGGGCCGAGCCAGCGCAGCTGGGAATCGCCCGAAAGGCTGCGTGCGAAGCCGCCGAGATCATCCAGCATCGCGTCGACGTCGCGGCCAACCATCACGCCCGACAACGCGTGCACCGCCGCGGCCTGCACCTCGTTGCCGCGGCCGATGGTGAACACGAGTGCGTGGCCCGCGAGTCCCGAGGCAGCGTCACTGCGCAGCGTGACGTACACCGCCGAGTAATCGGGGTCATGGTTCATCGCGTCCGAGCCGATCAGTCCGCGCGAGGTCGGAAAGCGGATGTCCTCGACTTCCAGGGCGATGATTCGTGCCATGCAAGGTTCCTTTCGAATCAGTCCGCCGCAACGACCCGCTGGCGTTGCGCGCCCAGCCCCTCGATGCCGAGTTCCATCACGTCACCGGCTTTCAGGTACACGGGTGGCTTCTGGCCCAGGCCCACGCCCGGTGGCGTGCCGGTCGAGATCACGTCGCCAGGCAGCAACGCCATGTAACGGCTGATGTGGCTGACCAGCGTCGCGACATCGAAAATCATCGTGCGCGTATTGCCGTCCTGATAGCGGTGTCCGTTGACTTCGAGCCACATCGACACATTCTGCGGATCGGGAATCTCATCGCGCGTCACCAGCCACGGCCCCAGCGGCGCGAAGGTGTCGCAGCCCTTGCCCTTCACCCACTGGCCGCCGTGATCGAACTGGAATGCGCGCTCCGAAACATCATTGACGATCAGGTAGCCCGCGACATGATCGAGCGCCGCTTCGCGCGACACGCCGCGGGCGGCATCGCCGATCACCACGCCGAGCTCCACTTCCCAATCGGTTTTCTCCGAGCCCGGTGGAATCACCACGTCATCGAAGGCGCCGATGATCGCGCTGGTGGCCTTCATGAAGATCACCGGTTGCTCCGGCACCGCCTGGCCCGACTCCGCGGCGTGGTCGGCATAATTCAGGCCGACGCAGATGATTTTCCCGACACGGCCAACCGGCGCTCCGAGGCGGGGATGGTTTGCGATGACCGGTAGCCTTTCTGGATCGAGCGTGCACAGCTTCGCGATCCCCGTCGATGTCAACGCGTCCCCCGCGACGTCATCCACGACTTGCGAGAGATCCCGCAACGCACCTTGCGCATCCAGCAGTCCCGGTCGTTCACCACCCGCGTCGCCCCAACGCACCAATTTCATCGTCCGTCCCCTAATCCGTCCAGCCGCCGTCGATCACGTGGATCGCGCCGGTGGTGAACGCGGATTCGTCCGATGCCAGATACACCGCCATTGCCGCGATTTCCTCCGGCATTCCCAACCTGCCCATCGGCTGGCGGTCGATGAAGCTTTTCCAGGCCGCTTCGCGATCACCGCCGAGCGCGGCGACGCGCTGTTCCAGCGATGGCGTCCGCACCGTGCCGGGGCAGATCGCGTTGCAGCGGACGCCGCGCGCGACGCAGTCGGCGGCGATGGCCTTGGTGAGCCCGATCACCGCGGCCTTGGTCGTTCCGTACGCGAAACGGTTCGGCACGCCTTTCACGCTGGACGCCACCGACGCCATGTTGACGACGCTGCCGCGCCCGCGATCGAGCATGCCGGGCAACACCGCCTTGCACAGATGGAACATCGAATCGACGTTGATCGCGAACGAACGCCGCCATGCATCGTCGCCGGTGTCGAGGATGGTTCCCGCATGGACCCAACCCGCGCAGTTGAACAGCACGTCCACCACGGGATTCGCATTGATCAGCGCGGCGATTTGCGCGGCATCGGCAACGTCGAGCGCCGCGATACGGATCGCACCGTTTTCCGTGCGCAATGATTGCAGCGCTTCCGTGTCGATGTCGGCCGCCAGCACCTGCGCGCCTTCGCGCGCGAACGCCAGGGCCGTGGCACGGCCGATGCCCGCGCCGGCCGCGGTGACCAGGCAACGCTTGCCATCGAGGCGCCCGCTCATCGCGAGGCATCCGCGGCGGGCAGAGGCGCCGCGGCATCGATGATGCCGGCCCCGCGCAACCTTGGCCAGATGCGCGCGGGCAGCCGCTGGCTGCTGCGCGCGAGTGCGCTTTCCACCTCCATGACGTTGCGCATGCCCGCGACCACGGCACAGACCGCTGGATGCGCCAGCGGGAGTTGCAGCGCGACCGCGCCCACGTCGACGCCTTCCTCCGCGCAAATCCCGTAGATGCGGCGCGCGCGCTCCAGGGTGTCGACGTCGACCGGCGCATAGTTGTAAGTGGAACCGGGACCGTGCGGATCGCCCAGCAGACCCGAGTTGTACGGAGCCGCGACGACGACCTTTACGCCCCGATGGCCCGCCTCGTCCAGCAACGGCAGTGCCGATGCCTGTTCGAACAGCGTGTAGCGCCCAGCGAGCATGATGCAGTCGAGGTCGAAGCGCTGCATCACTTCGCGGCACACTTCGACTTCGTTGACGCCGATGCCGATGGCGTCGACCACGCCCTGCGCGCGCAGCCCGGCCATGGCGGGTAGCGCCTCGTCCAGCGCCTGGCGCAGCATCCGCGGATGGGCGTCGCCATGGGTCACGCGCCCGACGTCGTGCAACAACAGCAGGTCGACGCGATCCAGTCCCAGCCGTTCGAGGCTGGCTTCGAACGAGCGCAACACCCCGTCGCGACTGTAGTCGAACACCGCACGGCTGCCATGCACGGCGAATCCATCGGTGATTGTTTCGCCGCGCGCGGGATCTGGTTCGATGCGGCGGCCCACCTTGGTCGACACCGCGAAGCCGTCGCGCCGCGCGCCGGAAAGCACCCGCCCCAGCCTGCGCTCGGCGAGGCCGTGGCCATAGAAGGGGGCCGTGTCGAAGTAGCGCACGCCGAGCCGCAGCGCGCGCTCCAGCGCATCCCGCGCCGCATCCTCACCGACTTCCGCATACAGGTTGCCGATCGGTGCGGTGCCGAAACCGAGTCCCGCGACGCCGACCCGCGCTGCCGCATCCACGCGGGATGCAGCACCGGCCGCGCGCCGGACCGCGTCAGTCGCCATCGCGGCGATCCGCGGTTGGATCAATGGTCGAAGTTCTGTGTTTCATGGGTGGATTATAACTCCATATACGCAACAAGCGGGCGCGCCTGGCAACCTCGAACGTGGCATCATCCGCGCGACCCCGGACCACTGGAACTCCCCAATGAACGACCGTCGCCGTTTCCTCAGGACCGCCGCGCTGGGCGCCGCCGCCGCAGCCTTGCCGCCGCTGGCCGAGGCCGGCAGCGCCACGAAGACGACGGCCACCGCGGGCTCCGTCCGGGTCGTGTCGACGTGGGACTTCGGTATTGCCGCGAACCACGCGGCGTGGGCGATTCTCTCGAAGGGCGGTCATTCGCTCGATGCCGTGGAAGCCGGCGCGCGCGTACCCGAGGCCGACATCAGGAACCACAGCGTCGGGCTGGGCGGCTATCCCGATCGCGACGGCCACGTCACGCTCGACGCCAGCATCATGGATGCCGAAGCCAACTGCGGCGGCGTGGCCTGCCTCGAAGACATCGAACACGCGGTGTCGGTCGCGCGGCGGGTGATGGAAAAAACCCCGCACGTGTTGCTGGTCGGCGACGGCGCCCTGCAATTCGCGCTGGCGCAGGGATTCAAGAAGCAGAACCTGCTGACACCGGCCGCCGACAAAGCGTGGCACGAATGGCTGAGGACCTCGCACTACCAACCCGAAATCAATGGCGAGGTGCGCGATTACGGCAAGGGCGTGCCCATCGACAAGGACAACCACGACACCATCGGCATCCTCGCGTTGGATGCGCACGGCAAACTGGCAGGCGCCTGCACCACCAGCGGCGCGGCCTGGAAGATGCACGGGCGCGTTGGCGATTCGCCGATCATCGGCGCGGGACTGTACGTCGATGGCGAAATTGGCGCGGCCACCTCTACCGGCATGGGCGAGGAAGTGATCCGCAACGCGGGTTCGTTCCTGGTCGTGGAACTGATGCGCCAGGGCCGCAGCCCCCTTGAGGCCTGCAAGGAAGCGGTGTTGCGCGTGCTGCACAAGCATCCCTCGACCGCCCGCAGGACCCAGGTCGCGTTCCTCGCGCTGAACAAGGATGGTGACGTCGGCGGGTACGCGATCCAGCACGGTTTCAGCTACGCGGTGTGCGATGCGAAAAACCAGAGTGCGCTGATTCCGTCTGCCAGCGTGTTTCCCGCGTGAGCGCACCCATTCTCGAAATCGCCGCCAACTCGGTCGCCTCGGCGCTGGCGGCCGAAGCGGGCGGCGCGGCGCGCGTTGAACTGTGCAGCGCGCTGGAAGTCGGCGGGCTCACGCCCTCGCATGCCGCCATCGCGATCGCGGTGGAACGCCTGCGCATTCCCGTGCACGTCCTGATCCGCCCACGTGCCGGCGATTTCGTGTACGACGACCTCGAATGCGAGGTGATGCGGCGCGACATCGATGCGTGCAAGGCGCTGGGTTGCGCTGGCGTGGTGATCGGCGCGTTGACGCCGGCCGGCGACCTGGACACGCCACGCTGCCGCGCGTTGATGGAGGCCGCGCACGGCCTGTCGGCGACTTTCCACCGCGCCTTCGATTTCGCGCGCGATCCGGAACGCGCGCTGGAATCGATCATCGCGCTGGGTTGCGATCGCCTGCTGACGTCGGGTCAGGCTGCCGATGCGCTCACCGGCGCGCCGATGATCCGGCAACTGATCGAACACGCGCGGGACCGCATCACGATCATGCCCGGGGGCGGCATCACCGCACAAAACATCGCGGCGATCGCGCACGCCACCGGGGCGCACGAGTTCCACGCGTCCGCCAAGGTGCATGTCGCCGACCGCATGCACCACGCCGGCATCGGCGAGATGGGCGGCGGCGACTGGCAGACC
>DATEKI010000036.1:0-47817 GCA_035277545.1 Rhodanobacteraceae bacterium
CAAGGTCGGTGATGTCGCGATCGGTTTCAATGTCGGTTACTTGCTGGAAGCATTGGGCGCGCTGGATGAGGCGAACGTGCAGCTGCAGTTGCGCGACGCTCAATCGAGTTGCCTGCTGCGTGGTGTATCCAGCCAGGAAGCCCAGCACGTGGTAATGCCGTTGCGACTGTAGCGCCACGTTGGCGCGTTGGACCGTGCCCGGAGCGGGGCCGTGAATATTGGATTGTTGCGGGCGGACAACCTGCGTTGTTTCGAGCGCGTGTGCTTCTCTCCAGGGCCCGGGATCAACTGGTTGATTGGGTCGAACGGCAGCGGCAAGACGACCTTGCTGGAGGCCGCGTACATTCTTTCGCACGGCCGCTCCTTCCGGTCGGGCGGCCGTGCTGCACCCAGGCGACACGGCGCAAACGACTATTCCATCTACGCCGAAATCCAGCGCCAGGGAATCAAGACGAGACTCGGTCTGGCTCGCGCGGATGATCGGTGGGCTGGACGCCTCGATGGCGCGGATTTGCCGAATCTGGCGCCGCTGTTCGAAGCCTGTCCCGTCGTCTACTTCGGACCAGAAAGTCAGGCGTTGATACAGGGACCGGCCGAGGAGCGAAGGGGATTTCTTGATTGGAGCGTGTTCCACGTGGAACACGCTTCGCTGGGGTTATGGAAGGCTTGGCGACGCGCCTTGCGCCAGCGCAACGCCCTGCTTCGCCAAAACGCACCTTCCGACGATTTTGTTCCATGGGAGCATGACCTTGGCCGGCTGGCGCGGGAAATCCACGTCATGCGGACTCGCTGTCTGGCAGGGCTGGAGCCTCATTTTGCGCGGGAGGCTGTCGCCCTGGTGCCGGAATTGGGAAATGTTCGGGTCGATTATCGGGCCGGGTGGAACACGCAGCACAGCTTGGCCGACCAGTTGGCCGAGACACGAGAGCGTGATCGCGAAGCAGGATTTACCCGATTGGGAGCTCATCGCGCAGACTGGACGGTGGTGTTCGACAAGGTGGCCAGGCGCGAACACTTGTCACGCGGGCAAGCGAAAGCCGCAGCTTTGGTCTGCACCCTCGCCTTGGCGCGTTGGCTCAAGGACAACGTTGGCGAATGTCCGCTGTTGTGTCTTGATGACATGGAGTCGGAATTGGATGCGCCCCATGCGGAAATGGTCATCCGGTGGCTCCACGAAACGGTGATCCAGAGCTGGCTCACGAGCACGCATCGTCCAAGTTCCGGCCGCTTGAATGCGGGCACGCGATTGTTCCACGTGAAACATTCGGGATGCGCGCCCCTCGGGACCTGAGCCCGGGATCGGTTTTTCGTCCGCAGGTATAATGCCGTGTTTGCATCGCGTATTGCGTTTTCAGGACCTGACCATGAATGAGACCTACGATTCCAGCAGCATCAAAGTCCTGAAAGGGCTCGAAGCGGTTCGCAAGCGTCCGGGCATGTACATCGGCGATACCGATGACGGCACGGGCCTTCATCACATGGTGTTCGAGGTTGTCGACAACGCGATCGACGAAGCCTTGGCGGGCTATTGCGATCACATAGAAGTCACCATTCATGACGACGGCACTGTCAGTGTGACCGACAACGGCCGCGGCATTCCGGTCGACGAACACCCCGAAGAACACCGCTCCACCGCGGAAGTGGTCATGACGGTGCTGCACGCAGGTGGCAAGTTCGATGCCAACTCCTACAAGGTGTCTGGCGGACTGCATGGCGTCGGTGTATCGGTGGTCAATGCCTTGTCCGAGCACCTTTGGCTCACCATTCATCGCGACGGGCACGAATATCGACAGGAGTACAGCCTGGGCGACCCGCTGTTTCCCGTACGGGAAATGGGCGTGTCTGAACGTACAGGGGTCACGGTTCGATTCCTGCCGAGCTCGGAAACTTTCAGCAACATCGAATTCCAGTACGACATCCTGGCCAAGCGCCTGCGTGAGTTGGCCTTCCTGAACTCAGGCGTCAAAATAACCCTTGAAGATCAAAGAGTTGGAAAGAAGGACGTTTTCCAGTACGAAGGTGGGATCCGTGCTTTTGTCAAACACCTCTCCCAGCTCAAGACGCCCCTCCATCCCAATGCCATCGGTTTCAGCACCCAATCCGGCGACACCACCGTTGAATTGGCGATGCAGTGGACGGATGGATATCAGGAATCGATCTTCTGTTTCACCAACAACATCCCGCAGAAGGATGGTGGCACGCATTTGACGGGATTGCGCGCCGCCTTGACGCGAACGCTCAGCAACTACATCGAACAGTCCGGATTGGCGAAGAACTCCAAGATTGCGTTGTCTGGCGACGACATGCGCGAGGGACTGATCGCCGTACTTTCGGTCAAGGTGCCCGATCCAAAATTTTCTTCGCAAACCAAGGACAAACTGGTTTCCTCAGAGGTCAAGGGCATTGTCGAGCAGGCAGTCAACATCAAGCTCGAGGAATACCTGCAGGAAAATCCTGGCGACGCCAAGCTCATCGCCGGAAAGGTGGTTGATGCTGCGCGTGCCCGCGAAGCGGCACGCAAGGCGCGCGAGCTGACCCGCCGCAAGGGTGCACTCGACATCGCCGGGCTTCCCGGCAAATTGGCCGATTGCCAGGAACGTGATCCCGCGCTATCCGAGCTTTTCCTGGTCGAGGGTGATTCGGCGGGTGGATCGGCCAAGCAAGGGCGCAACCGCAAGACCCAGGCAGTATTGCCCCTCAAGGGCAAAATCCTCAATGTCGAAAAGGCGCGCTTCGACAAGATGCTCAATTCCGCGGAGGTGGGAACCCTGATCACCGCGCTGGGCACCGGCATCGGCAAGGACGAGTTCAACGTCGAAAAGCTGCGCTACCACCGCATCATCATCATGACCGACGCGGACGTCGACGGTTCGCACATCCGCACGCTCCTGCTCACGTTCTTTTACCGCCAGATGCCGGAGTTGATCGAGCGCGGGCATGTCTATATCGGCCTGCCGCCGCTGTACAAGATCAAGCAGGGCAAGAGCGAGCTTTACCTCAAGGACGACGCCGCATTGAATGAATACCTGATCGCGAGCGCAGTGCAGGATGCGGTCTGGATTCCTGGCGTGGAAGCAGCGGCGGTCGAAGGGCAGGCACTGGAGGCGCTGCTGCGCCAATACCAGGCGGCTCTCGACCAGATCGGGCGGCTCGCACAACGCGGGGACGCCAGTGTCTTCACGGCAATGCTGGAATACGCGCCGCTCGAAGACGGCATGTGGTCCGATCCGGCCGCGATGCAGATATGGGCGGGCGGCTTGACGTCCAAACTCAATGCGACCGGTCTGGGGCGACCGCAATTTCGACTCGATTTGCGCGAAGCCGCGGGGGAGCATCCCGCGGCCTGGCTGTTGCACCGTGCGCAGCATGGTACGGAACACACATGGGTGTTGCCGCGCAGTTTCTTTTCCGGAGCCGATTTCCGCCCCTTGCTGGAGGTGGCGCGGGCGCTGCACGATCGCGGTGCGAACGGCGCAGAAGTCCGGCGCGGAAACGCCTCGCAAGCGGCCGCCAGTTTTGCCGACGCACGCGCATGGTTGTTCGAGGAAGCCAAGAAGGGGCGCCAGATCCAGCGCTTCAAGGGCCTCGGAGAAATGAACCCGGAGCAGCTGTGGGAAACCACGGTCAATCCCGACACCCGGCGGCTGCTGCAGGTGCGCATAGAAGATGCGCTCGAGGCCGACCAGATTTTCTCGACCCTCATGGGTGACGTGGTCGAACCCCGTCGCGAATTCATCGAGAGCAACGCACTGCGGGTCGGAAATCTGGACGTCTGAAGCTACCGGAGCGCGTGCATGAACGCGAACGCATCCGGTACTTGAGCTTTGCGCATGGCCCGCGCTACTCTCACCCTCCCTGTTCGCGCATGCGCGGTCCCATGAGAGGCGTTCCGATGAAGCTTGAGTCCCGCTCGTTGGCTTGTGGCATGTGCGCCGCCCTCGCATTGGCACTCGTGCCGCTTGCCGCTTCAGCGCAAATGGGAGGCCAACAGTGCTCGGACATCCAGATGCTGCAACACAAGTGCGGCCAGCAGGAGTCCAAGCAGTCCAAGTCCAAGCAGGGCGGTGAGAAAACGAAATATCCGAATGCGACGCGCAAGCAGCCTTCGAAACTCGGCGTCAGCAACGCGAATGAGGCAAAAACGCTGAACACGGGCTTGGCCGCCGCCAACAGCGGGGATTCGGCCGCCGCGCTCAAGGACCTGCAACCCATCGCCGATTCGAGCAGCAGCGCCTACGCCAAGTCGCTCGCGATGCTCGGCCTTGCGCAGGTGAAATACCGCGGTGGCGACACCAAGGGTGCGATCGCCTTGCAAAAACAGGCGCTCGATTTGAACGCGCTCGACAACGACAGTTATTTCCAGGGGCTCGAGACGCTGGCGCAGATGTACATCGCCGACGAGGACTACAGCGATGCGCTGACGACGCTGGATACCTGGAACAAGGAAAGCGGCGCGCAGTCCGCGGACGTGTACGCGTTGCAAGGCAATGCCTACTACCGGATGCAGAAATATCCGCAGGCAGTCGCGGCCATCCAGAAGGCCAAATCCCTGAGCGACAAGCCGCAGGCGAGCTGGGACCAGATCGAGATGGCCAGCGACTTCGCCATGGACAAATACGACGACGCGGCCAAGCTGGCCGAGGCCGCACTGGCGAAGGATCCCAACAACAGCACGTTGCTGCAGAACGTCATCGCGATCTACATCAACGCGCATCAGGACCAGAAGGCATTGGCGCTGCTCGAGCGGGCGCGTGCCAATGGCCAGATCAAGGATCAGGCCGGCTACATGAACATGGCCAAGATGTACGACAACCTCGGCCAGAACAGCTCGAATCCCAAAGCCAACGCAATGAAGGCCGTCGGCGTCCTTCAGGAGGGCATGAGCAAGGGCATCATCCAGCCCGGCTATGACAGCTACAAATTGCTGGGGGACTCCTACACCATCGCGGGCGACTACAAGAATGCCGTGGCCGCCTACGGCAAGGCTTCGCCCGATGCAAAAACCGGAGAGGTCGACTTCCTGCGTGGTCAGCTGCTTGAGCAGCTCGATCACCACAAGGAGGCGCGGGATGCGCTGAAACAAGCCATCGCCAAGGGCGGATTCAAGCGCACCGGCGCCGCATATCTCACGCTCGGCAATGCCGAACTTGCATTGAAGGACAAGGCGGCCGCGCGCGCCGCGTACGAACAAGCCGAGCAGGATCCGGAAACACGCGCGGACGCACAACGAACCCTGAAGCAATTGGGACACAAATGATCCTGCACGGAATGCAGGGTTTCCGGGAAGCAATCCATACAAATTTTGGCTCTTGCCACTAGGCAAAGCCGTCACACTGGTGTAACGTTTCAGACTTTTCCGCCGCCTTGGTTGCGGCGCCGCTTCCGACAGCGAAACGGTGCCGCGTTGGGGCCCAACAGGTCAGCGATTGGTTCAATACACGATGGCACGTACGTCGGCTCGAGACCGCAAACGGTTCAACTGGTGGCGCACGATTGCGATTGCGTTCGCGATTGCGTTGCACGCCGGCATCATCATCATGCTGCTCGCGCCGGCGGCCCCGCCGGGTGCGAAGAAGGAAAACAAGCAGGCCATCGTGCGCGTCCAGTTCATTCCGCCGCCGCCACCACCGCCGCCGCCACCGCCGCCGCCGCCGGAGCCGCCGAAACAGCCGCCGCCGAAGGAAATCAAGATCCAGAAGCCGCCGCCGATGCCGCCACCACCGGCTCCGCCGCCGCCGCAGGTGCAGACCGTCATGTCGACCCCGGCCGCGCCGCCGCGCCCGCCGGCACCGCCGCCGCCGCCCGCGGACGTGCAGGCGTCGATCGACATCAGCTACAAGAACCGCAATCCGCCTAGTTATCCGATCCAGGCGATGCGCCAGGGCCACCAGGGCATGGTGATCCTCGACATCACCATCAATGCCGCAGGCGAGGTGACCAACGTCACCGTCGAGAAATCGAGCGGTTACCGGGAACTTGATCGCGCTGCCGAGGAAGCCGCGCGCAAGTGGAAGTTCAATCCGGGCGTCCACAACGGCAAGGCCGCGGGTGGCGTGGTCCGGGTCCCGGTCAATTTCAGCCTCCAGGGCATGATGTAGATTTCACGCTCTTCAGATTTCCATCCGTTAGAGTTCGTCAACCAACGTTCCACTTTGCTACAACTTGAAGGAAGGGTAGCGCCATGATCCAAGAAGCAGCCTCCGCCGCCGCCGCACCAGTCGGCAATGCCAACGCGCAAGCCCTCCAACAGGTTGGCGCGAGTCACTTTCTCCACGAAATCCTGAGCCATCCGCTGGATCACGCGATCGACTTCATCGTGCTGGTCGTGCTGGTGGTGATGTCGATCTCCTCGTGGTACTTCATCATCGCGATCGCGATCCGCAATGCGCTGATCCGTTCCCGCATGGACAAGGTGATCCAGAAGTTCTGGGACACCCCGTCCGCGCAGGATGCGGTCCGCGTGATGGAAAAGCAGCCGCGTTCCGAGCCGTTCTCGAAGATCGCGCTGGACGCCGCCTCGGCCGCCGCGCACCACCAGCGGCACGAAGGCAGCCGCATGGTCGAGGCGCTGAACCGCTCCGAGTTCGTCGACCGCGCCCTGCGCCAGGCCGTGGATCGCGAGAGCCGCAACCTCGAAGGCGGCCTCACCCTGCTGGCGACGGTCGGTTCCGCCGCGGTGTTCGTCGGCCTGCTGGGTACCGTGATGGGCATCTACTACGCCCTGATCAACCTGGGTGCCAGTGGCGAGTCCTCGATCTCGGCGGTGGCCGGACCGGTCGGCCAGGCGCTGATCATGACCGCCATCGGCCTGTTCGCGGCCATCCCCGCGGTGATCGCGTACAACGCCTATTCGCGCGCCAACCGCGTCACCATCGCGCATTTCGATGAATTCGCGCACGACCTGCACGACTTCTTCTCCACCGGTGCGCGCGTGGAGACCGGCAGCACGGCGATCCCGCGCCAGGCGACCACGGCCACTCCGCCGGCGGCCAAGAAGTAAGAGGGCTCGTTCATGGCCATGAGTACCAATAGCGGCGGTGGTCCCGTCGCCGACATCAACATCACGCCGCTGATCGACGTGATGCTGGTGTTGCTGGTGATCTTCATGATCACGGCGCCGCTGGTGCAGCACAACATCAAGATCGACCTGCCCCAGCCCAATCCGAACTCGAAGCCTGACGAGATCACGCCGCACACGCTGTTCATCCAGGCCGACGGCACGATGACCTGGGACAACGTGCCGATCAGCAACGTCGACCTGCAGGCGCAGTTGGCCACGATCGGCGCCAAGCCGCTGGACCAGCAGCCGCAGGTGCACATCAAGGCGACGGATGATACGCAGTACAACTATCTGGCCGAAGTGATGGCCGAGGCACGTCGCTACAACGTGCAGAAGATCGGCTTCGAGAAGTGAGGACCTGACGTCATGTCGATGAGTGTTGGCGACAACTCGGGAAGCGACATCCCGCGCGCCGAAATCAATGTGACCCCGCTGGCGGACGTCATGCTGGTGTTGCTGATCATCTTCATGATCACGGCACCGCTGATGTCGCACAAGGTCAAGGTCGACCTGCCGCGCGCCGATCCCAACACCAAGCCGGTGCCGATCGACGTTCCGCCCATCGATCTGGCGGTGGAAGCCGACGGTACGCTGTACTGGAACGACAGCCCGATCAGCGATGCGATCCTGTCCGCCAAGCTGCGCGCCGAGGCGAGCAACAATCCGCAACCGGAGCTCGATATCCGCGCTGACAAGACCACGCCTTACAGCATCATCTGGAAGGTGATGCAGGAGGCGAAGGACGCGGGCATGGTGCACGTGGGCTTCATCACCCACGGCAAGGGCAAGAACGGCAACAACCCCGACTGAAAAGCTTCACCGGGTCACGAAAATGCCGTGCTGTGCGCGGCATTTTTTTGCGCTCAAGCCAGGATCGAAAGATAGCGGCGCACGGTGGACGCAAGGCCGTCGTACAACGCTTCGCTGATCAATGCGTGCCCGATCGAGACCTCCGCGAGTTGCGGAATGGCCTTTCGGAACGCGTCGAGGTTCTGCTGGTCGAGATCGTGGCCCGCATTCACCGCCAGTCCCGCCTCGGCGGCATGCCGGGCCGTTTTCACGCACCGCGCCAACTCTGCATCCGGATTGCCGTGCGCAAAAGCATGTGCATAGGGACCGGTATAAAGCTCGACGCGCGCAACGCCGATCGCGTGCGCCTGCTGCAAACCGTCGGTCGTGTCGGCATCCACGAACAGCGATACGCGGCAGCCGATCACGTTGAGTTCGGCCACCAATGGCGCCAGGCGGTCGAGGTCGCGGGTCAGATCGAATCCGTGATCGGACGTGATCTGGCCGTCTGAATCAGGAACCAGCGTGGCCTGCGTGGGCTCCGCGCGCCGCACCAGTTCGACGAAACCGGGATAGCCCGGGCGAGCTGGTGCAAACGGGTTGCCTTCGATGTTGAACTCGACGCGTCCGCGCGTCAGCTCCGCCAGCAGCGCGACGTCTTCGGGTGTGATGTGCCGCCGGTCGGGACGTGGGTGCACCGTGATGCCGCCGCAACCCGCCGCGATGCAGGTTTCCGCCGCCTTGCGCAGGTTCGGCTCGCCTCCACCGCGCGCATTGCGCAGCACGGCAATCTTGTTGAGGTTGACACTCAGGGTCGTCATGGATGTTCAGGCGACGTGCATCCCGTGAGTGCTGCCGCGCGGACGCCATATCAGCCAGATCGGTGGAACAACCCGGAATGATGGCACATAAAAAAGGCGCGGAGAGGACTCCGCGCCGGAGGGTGCAATCCACGACGCTCGCTGTGCGCCGCGAATCTACGGGGAGACTACCCGTACTGCTGGGACCCGCCCGGGACGACGGAGTTCCCCGACGGGACCCCTCGGGTCAGCCGGGAGCCGGCACGACCGGCTGGAATGCGAGGATTCCGCGATCGCCGCCGCGCCATGCCAGGCAGCCACGGTAGCCCGTTACCGGATCGAACCCCGCGATCCGCCACGCCTGTGCTTCACCCAGCGCGGGATCGGTGCGCGCCAGCGCCCAATCCGCGCCGGCAACATGCCCGAAGGCGAGGCGGGCGAGTCCGAAGGACAGGCCTTCGCCGACGGCTTTCAGCACAGCTTCCTTGGCGCACCACAGTCCGATGAAGGCATGATCGCGCGCGTCCGCATCGAGTGTCTCCAGGAAATCCGCTTCGGCGGCGTCGAAAAAGCGCCGCGCGATCTCGTTGGCGCGCAGGCTCTTTCCGAGCCGTTCGATGTCGACGCCCACCGCGCCGCGCCGGGACAGCGCAATCAATGCGTAGTCGGCGCTGTGCGACCAATTGAACTCGAGGGCCGTGCCACCCTTGCAGGCAACGGTCGAGTGGGCGAGATGGGGTTTGCCGCGTGCATCCTCGTCCAGTGCAACGGCGGATTCGGGTACGCCCAGATAACCGGCAAGCAGCGCGACCAGTGGCGCGCGTCGTTGCGAAGACGCGTATGGAATCCGCCAGAGGTGGATCGACCGGTCATCCAGCGCCGAAGCGACGTCCTGCGGGGTCGCTTCGACGAACTCGAGCTGCAGCGACATCGATCGGACCGGATCGCGCGCTCAGTGCCGCACGCGTTCGTCGTACAGCCGTTTCACGACCGAAGGATCAGCCAGCGTCGAGGTATCGCCGAGCGCGGCGAGGTCGACCTCGTTCTTTCCGGCTTCCGCGATCTTGCGCAGGATTCGTCGCATGGTCTTGGCCGAGCGCGTCTTCGGCAGTGCCGGCGCCCATTGCAGGTATTCAGGCGCGGCGAACGGACCGATCCGCTCGCGGATGCCGCTGACGAGCTCCTTCTTCAGTGCGTCGTTGGGCGCCACGCCTTCCTTCGGCGTCACGAAGGCGTAAATGGTCGTGCCCTTGATGTCGTGCGGGCAGCCGACCACCGCGGCTTCAGCCACGCGTTCGTCCGCCATCATCGCGCTCTCGATCTCGGCGGTTCCTATGCGGTGGCCCGACACGTTGATGACGTCGTCCACGCGCCCAGTGATCTTCCAGTCGCCGTCGGCGTCGCGCTCGGCACCGTCACCGGTGGTGTAAACGCCCGGATACATCTTGAAATAGGTGTCGATGAAGCGTTGGTGGTCGCCGTACACCGTGCGCATCTGTCCCGGCCACGAATCGGTGATCACCAGGTTTCCGGAGCCCGCGCCTTCAATCGCCTTTCCGTCGGCGTCGAAAATCGCGGGCTTGATGCCGAAGAACGGCTTCATCGCCGAGCCCGGCTTCAACACCGTGGATCCGGGCAATGGACAGATCAGGATGCCGCCGGTTTCCGTTTGCCACCAGGTATCCACGATCGGGCAGCGGCCTTCGCCGACCGCGTTGAAATACCACTCCCAGGCTTCGGGGTTGATCGGCTCGCCGACCGAACCCAAAAGGCGAAGCCACTTGCGTGAGGTCTTCTTGACCGGTTCATCACCTTCGCGCATCAGCGCACGGATCGCGGTCGGCGCTGTGTAAAGAATGGTGACTCGGTGCTTGTCGCAGACCTGCCAGATGCGCGAAGCATCCGGCCAGTTCGGTACCCCTTCGAACACGAGCGAAGTGGCGCCGTTGACGAGCGGTCCGTACACGATGTAACTGTGCCCGGTGACCCAGCCGACGTCGGCCGTGCACCAATAGATGTCCTCTTCGCGCAGGTCGAAAATCGCCTCGTGCGTGTACGACACCCACACCATGTAGCCGGCGATGGTGTGCAATACGCCCTTGGGTTTGCCGGTGCTGCCCGAGGTGTACAGGATGAACAACGGATCCTCCGCGTTCATCGGCTCCGGTTCGCAGGTCGCCGGTTGGCCTTCCACCAGGGTGTGCCACCAGCGGTCGCGTGGCGACTGCATGTTGATGGCGCCGCCGGTGCGCCGCACAACGACCACCGTCTCGATGCTGTTCGTATCCGGGCGTGTCAGGGCCTCGTCAACGTTCTTCTTCAACGGGATCTTCTTTCCCGCGCGCACGCCCTCGTCGGCGGTGATCACGAGCTTGCACCGCGAATCGGCGATGCGCCCGGCCAGCGCATCCGGCGAAAATCCGCCGAAAACCACCGAGTGGATCGCGCCGATGCGCGCGCAGGCGAGCATCGCCACGCAGGCTTCCGGAATCATCGGCATGTAGATCGCGATGCGGTCGCCCTTTTTCACGCCCAGGTTGCGCAGCGCGTTGGCGAACTGGCACACCTGTGCATGCAGCTCGTGGTAGGTGATCGCGTGCGACACGTTGGGGTCGTCGCCTTCGAACAGCAGTGCGGTCTTGTCGCCACGCGTTTTCAGGTGCCGGTCAAGGCAGCTGAGCGTCGGATTCAACACGCCATCTGCATACCAGCGGATGTGCAGGTCCTTCGCATCGAACGAAACGTCGCGGACCTGCGTGGGCGGCTTGATCCATTCCAGGCGCTTCGCGGCCTCGCCCCAGAATTTTTCCGGATTGTCGGTCGATTCGCGGTAAAGGCGCGCGTAGGTGTCGGGCTTGATCTGTTCGGCGGCGGCAAATGCCGGCGGAACGGGATGCACGGTGCTCATGGCTCAAGGCTCCTCGCAGCCAGACAAGGAGGCTAGCGTAGCAAATCGGACAATCCGTGGTGGCGGAACCTCAGTGCGGATCGGAGGGCGGCAATCGCCTTGGCGGCTCGCCGGGCTTGCGTACGGTGCTGCGCAAGGCCTGGATTTCCCGATCGGTCATGTGCTCGGGGCGCGAGCTTGCGCGCACGTGGCGATCGATGAACACCAGCGCCGCCGCGATCGCGGCCACGAAGCCGACGAAGATGCCGAACCCCATCCAGCCCGGAGAATGACTGGTGAACGCCAGCACGAACGCGATCAATGCAAGCAGCGCCAGACCCCAGAACATGGGCAGCCCCGGACGATGAACCCGGCCGGATCATAGCGCAGGCAGGCGCACCGGCGTATGGTCGCGATGTCGATCCACGGAGACGATCACGATGATCGCTTTGCCTTCGGTCGCGCTCGCGGGCGTGATGTCCTGGGCCTCCGGTTTCAGGTTGTACGCCGCGCTCTTCATCGCCGGTTTGCTGGAGCGTTTCCACTTCGTCGTGTTGCCTTCGAAGCTGGAAATCCTCGCGCATACGCCGGTGCTGATCGCAACGGGTGCATTGCTGGTGGTCGAATTCCTGGTCGACAAGATTCCGGCCATCGATTCGGTGTGGGACAGCGTGCAGACCTTCGTGCGGGTGCCGCTGGGCGCGCTGCTGGCGTGGGGCGTCTTCGCCGATGCCTCACCGGAAACCCAGACGGTCGCCGCAATCCTCGGTGGCGCGCTTGCCGCCGGGACGCACGTGGCCAAGGCCGGCACCCGGGCCGCGGTCAACACCTCGCCCGAACCCCTTTCCAACTGGGGCCTCAGCTTTTCCGAAGACGGCATGCTGTTGCTGGGGATGTGGTTGGCGTTCAAGCACCCGGCGGTGTTCGTGGTGCTGCTGGTGCTGTTCGTGCTGCTTCTGGTGTGGCTGATCCCGAAGTTGTGGCGTGGGTTGATGGCGTTGAGGCGCGGCTTCCGGCGCTTGTTCGCCCATGACATGGAACGCGATGGCTGACGCCGGAACGGAACGCCTCAACGCAACAGGAACGGGTGCGGGCGCAGCCTGAAGGCCTGCCCCGCACGCGCTGCAAGCCAGGTCATCCAGGCCGCGAATATCAGCCACGCCGCCAACAGCCCCCATTCCATCCACCCTGCTGCGGGACCGAGCTTGGCCATCGGCGTGAGGTACACGAGCGGCAGGCTCACGCACATCAGCACGAACGCAACGCCGGCAATGCAGGTCTGCGCGACATTCCCGAGCGCGCGTCCGGCGAAAACGCGCAGCAGCGACATCGCGGTTGCCGCAGCCATGCCCAGCGCGATAAGCGTCGTCAGCGCATAGGCGAGTCCGCCCGAATGCAACAGGTACTCGCAAACCAGCATCATGACCCACAACGCGACGCATATCGCGAGGGGTTTGCCGAACGCTGCGCGCATGACGCTGCCATGCAGCGACGCGTGTCGTCCCAGGCCGGGCAGCAGCGCCAGCAGCGCGGGTTCCGCGCCCTTCTCCCAGCGGCGCTTCAACAGCGCGCTGAGGGCGAACAGCAGCATGGCCATGCCGAAGGCGCCCGACCACATCGCGCCGCTGACGCCGATGATCTTCAACAGCTTGTAAAGGTCGTGGACCCGATCGAGGCTGGTGAGCAGCATGCAGGCCATGAAGATCAACGCCGGCCATGCGATGACTGCCAGTCGGCGCAGGTTGCCTGCCGTCGTACGCGGAACGAACAGGTCGCCGCCCAGCGCGACCTGCACGGCCTTCACGGGCGTGCGTGCACCGATGCCGCGCAGGTCGGTGTAGCGATGCTGCGCACCATCGCGTTGCCAGAACATCTGTTTGTCGAACGACCAGCCCGCGCATACCGCCTGCTGGCGAAGCTGCAGGATCAGCGGCGTGCGCCAACCGCCGGCGCCGGTGGCGCCATCGTGCAGGATGCGCCACCAGCGGAACGCCACGAACACGCAAAGCAGGAGGGACGCCGCCGTTCCCCAGTGCAGGAAGTCCCGGCCGAGCGGCGACAGCACGTGGAACGTTGCGTGCACCGTCGAGTAGATGGCCGGCAGGAAACCCATGCACATGCCGGCCCAGCGCGGTGACAGCACGAAGGTCAAACCCGCCAGTATCGCGAAGGCGGACAGCATTGCCGGCAGCGCCATGCTCCACCCGAATGCGCCTTCGATGAGCGCGGGCGCCGCGATCATGAGCACGCCGTACAGCAGTGCGCAAACGGTCGTGTCACGCAACACACAGGGAAGCGCCAGCATCCGTGCATCGCGCGCCAGCAACAGCAAGCCGGAAAACCAGAAGCCCCACAGGAAGCAAACGCCGGCCGCGTAGAAGATCACCGCAAGGGCCTGGCCCTTCGCGCCGGGAACCAGGATTCCGCAAGCCACCGCCGCGGCACAGCCGAGCACGAAAATGGCCAGCGCCATCCAGATGGTCTGGCGCCTGGTCGCACGCCAGGGCGAGGCGAGTGCCGCGAACATCGACGGGCGACGGGCCGTGGGTCCGGCGGAAAGGCTTTCCGGTGCGAGCACGAGGGTCGGGGTCATGTCGGGATCTCCTTGCGTGCGATCATGGTGCATTGGCCAGGAACGCGTGCGGGCGCCCGCGCAGTCCGCGTGCGCCGTGCACGGCGAGGATGGCCAGGACAACCAGATAGATGCCCCACAGCGCGAGCAGCCACGCGGGGACGACCCCGAACGGCGTGGGAAGCGGGCCGTGGTACTGGTCGGTGGGCATGGCCCTGATGAGCAAGAGTCCCGACAGCACGGCTTGCGCGGCGTACAGGAGCACGTATTCGACGGTGTGCATCGGCCGGCCGCCCAGCGAGGCCAACGTGACCGCGACGATCAGCACCAGCGCGCCGGCGCAGCACAAGACCAGCGAGGCGTATGCCCACGCGGTCGCATGCAGCGCCAGCGTGGCGATGCAAAGGATCGCGCATGTGCACGCGAGGAAAACGGCGGGAGGCGCCAGCGAGGCGGTGAGCGTCGAGCGCTTGCCCGAAGCGGCGTGGCCAAGACGCGGCAGCAACGCGAGCAGCGGCAATTCCGCATCCGTTCTGCACCACAGCGAGCGGGTGCGCCCGGCGAACACGTTCACCGCGACACAACAGGTCACCAGGCTGCCGAACGTCAGCAGGGGCGAAAGCCAATGCACGATCTGGTCGCCGGCGGCAGCCGGTGACGCCAGCAAGGGTGCCAGGAGGCCGAACAGTACGAAGACCCACACGCATGCCAGCAGCCGGCCGATGTCCTGCAGCCGTGACGCAAACGGCTTGGGCATCCCGAAGCCGCCCAGGGCGAAACGAATGGAAGCGACGGCGTGTCGCGGCCCGACGCCCTTCAGGTCCGCGTGCGGCGGCAGCGTGACGCGTTCCTGCAGGAACCGCTGCGCGAAACCGAACCAGCCGCCATTGGCCATGGCGTCCTGGCGGTAGCAGAAAAACACGGCGGCGGCGCCCATGCCTTCGCGCGGTATCGCGGGAGCGGTGCGCAATTGCCACCAGCGGAAGGCATCGAAGCCCGCCAGCAAGGCGGCCAATCCCCACCACGTTGAAACGTGATCGCCCAGGCCGTGCGTCATGATGCCCAGGGCGGCCGCCATCACGAGCGGGAAACCGATCCAAAGTGGCAACAGCATGTAGGCCAGGCCCAGCGCGGCCGCAACGACGAATACGGCCGACGCCAGCACGGGCGCGGCCCCGAGTATCCAGCAGGCAGCCGTCGGCACGCCCAGGCTGAGCACGGCGAACACCAGCAGACTGAGGTCGGCGTCGCGCTGCATGCGCGGCAGGCACAGGTCCCGCGCATTGCGTGCCAGCTGCAGGTTCGCGCCCAGGTACGACCCCCACAGCGACCACACGCCGAAGCCGAGTACGAGAATGAAGGCGGCGCGATGGGGATGGGTTTCACCGGCTGCCGCAAGCGCGAACGCGACGAAAAGCGCAGCGCCCACGAACAGCACCGCAAGCAATCGCGCGTACCTGGCCGAGGCCACCCACGGCATCAGCAGCAACGTGTTCACACGGTTCATGGCAGCGCGGCCACCAGCATCGAAAGCGGCAACAGACCGAGCGCCAGGCCATGCGCGCCATCGGTGCACAGCGCGATGCCCGCGATGCCGGCAAGGTTGACCGCCAGCATCAGCGCGACCAGCCGCCGCTGCGCGCGGGAGCTGGTGATCCCCCTCTGCGCGTTCACTCGGCGATCTCCACGAACAAATCTTCGAGCCCCAGCGTGTCGATGCGCGCACCGGGCAAACGCGAAGCCTCCGGCCACGCGCCATCGGCATCGCATTCCACGATCACGCTGAGGCTGCCGTCGTCGTGGCGGCGCTTGCCGAGCGCCAGGGCCGGTGCGGCGGCGGCGACGTTCGCCGGCAACCACAGGCGCGCGTGGCGCTCCTTGGTTTCATCCACCGGGCAATGCAACAACAACTTGCCGTCGTGCAGGAACGCGATGTCCGACGCCACGCGTTCCAGGTCGGAAACGATGTGCGTCGAAAACAACACCGTGGCACCGGCCTCGCCCGCGCGCAGCGCGATCTCGCGCAGCAGTTCACGGCGCGCGACCGGATCCAGCGCGGACGCAGGCTCGTCCAGCACCAGCAGTTCCGGTTGCGGCGCCAGGGCGCGCACCAGGTCCACGCGTTGGCGTTCGCCCGGCGACAGCTTGGCCATCACCTTGTCCGCCTCGATCTTCCACCGCTGCATCGTGTCCTTGACGAAGCGGTGGTCCCAGCGCGGGTAAAAACGCGACAGGTAATCGAACATCTGGGCGGCGGTCAGCCACGCCAGCGCGTCGGGCTGTTGCGGCACGTAGCCCAGGCGCTCCTTGGCCGCGTCGGAAAGTTTCAGCGCGGGCTCGCCGAACACGAACGCATCGCCCGCCTGCGGTTCCAGCAGGCCCAGCATCGCGCGGATCAGCGTGGATTTGCCGGCGCCGTTGCGCCCGATCAATCCGAGCACGCTGCCCGGCTGCAGCGCAAGGTCGACGTGGTCCAGCACGACTTTCGATTCGTAACGATGGGTAAGGCCGCGAACGGCGAGCGGCGCGGCGGCAACGGCTTCGGCAACGGCGTTCATGTGTCAGTCCTCCATCAATTTGCCGAGCCGGCGCAACACCGGTTCGGCGGGAAGTTCGAGTTCGCGGGCCTGGCGGGCGAGCGCAACGATTTGCGGTTCCAGCAGCGCCATCCGCTGGGCCTGCGTCTGGCTGATCCTGCGCGTGCCGGCGACGGTCATGCCCTTGCCGCGCAGGCGTTCCAGCAGCCCCTCGCTCTCGGCAAGGCTGTAGGCACGCGACACGGTCATGGGATTGACCGCATGGAAACCCGCGACCTCGCGTACCGACGGCAACAGCTCGCCCGGCGGCAACTGCCCGCCCGCGATCAGGCGGCGCAACTGCTCCACGATCTGGCGGTAGATCGGCTCGGCCGAAGCCGGCTGGATGGTGAGCAGCGAAGCGTCCATGTGTATCAATATGCCAATACACCAAGTGCCCGTCAAGCGTGACCAATGGCAGGGATGGCTTGTCGCAGGCTTCGAGACCGCGCGGCGTAAGCTGGCGGGATGCAAAACCCGGCCGAAAACCCGCTGCCCGCGCGCATCAAGGGTCGCGGCGCCGCTTCCAATCCCGAGGGACGCTTCGAAAGCGTGCGGCACCATGCCGAGGACGACGGCTGGGCGGGTGCCTTGCTGGACGAAGCCTCGCCGCGTCCGCGCACCGAGGTGACCGGGGAGCGTGCGCGCAGCGTGGTCACCCGCAACGATTCGCCCGACATCGCGTTCGAGCAGGCGTTGAACCCGTACCGGGGTTGCGAACACGGCTGCATCTATTGTTTCGCGCGGCCTTCGCACAGCTATTTGAACCTTTCACCGGGCCTGGATTTCGAAACCAGGCTGCGCGCCAAGACCAACCTCGCGGAAGTGCTGCGCGCGGAATTGGCGAAGCCCGGCTACGTGGTCAGGCCGATCAACATCGGCAGCAACACCGATCCGTACCAGCCGGTGGAAAAGCAGTGGAAGCTGACCCGCGCCGCGCTGGAAGTGCTGGCCGGATGCCATCACCCCTGCACCATCGTCACCAAGAATGCGCTGGTCGAACGGGACCTCGATCTACTCGGCGCCATGGCACGCGAGAACCTGGTGCAGGTTTTCGTGTCGGTGAATTCACTGGACAACCGGCTGGCATCGAAACTGGAACCGCGCGCCTCCGCGCCGCACAGGCGCCTGCAGGCGGTGCAAGCCCTGACGCAGGCGGGCGTGCCGGCCGGCGTGCTGGTCGCGCCGGTCATCCCTGCCTTGAACGATCGCGACATGGAAGCGGTGATGGAACGCGCCGCGGAAGCCGGTGCCAACATGGCCGGCTACACGGTGCTGCGCCTGCCGTGGGAACTGAAGGGGCTGTTCCGCGAATGGCTGGCCATCCACGTGCCGCAGCGCGCCGAACACGTGATGAGCCTCGTGCGCCAGATGAACGGCGGCCGCGATTACGACGCCGACTTCCGCACGCGCATGCATGGCCAGGGGCCGTTCGCGGAATTGCTGCGGCGGCGCTTCGAGCTCGCCTGCCGCCGCCACGGGTTCCACCGCGCGCGAACGTTGCAACTGGATTGCACCCGTTTCACGCCGCCGCGAAAGACATCCCCGCAAGGCGAACTCTTCTGAACTTCGCTCAGTGCGTCGCGGACAGATATTTCCCGAACCAGTCCAGCGTCCGCCTCGCGATGTCTTCCTCGTCGGCGTGGTTGGCGATGTGATGGCCCTGGTTGGCATACACCACCAGCGTCGCCGGCACGCCGAGCGTCTTCAGCGCGTGCCAGTACTCGAACGATTGCGGCGCGGGACACTCCTCGTCGCGCTCGCCCACCACGATCAGCGCGGGCGTGTGCGCGTTCTTGATGTAATTGATCGCCGAACTCTTCGCGTATGCGGCGGGGTCGTCGTACAGCGATGCACCGAAGAACGGGATCATCCACTGGTCGATCTGGTTCTGGCCGTAATAGCTTTGCCAGTCGGAAATGCCGGCGCCCGCGACCACCGCCTTGAAACGCTGGGTGCGGGTAGGCGCGAACATGCTCATGAAACCGCCGTAGCTCCAACCCATCATGCCGAGCCGGGCATCGTCGATCGGCAGCATCTTCTCGACCTTGTCCACGCCCGCGAGTATGTCGTCGAGGTCGCCATACCCCATCTGGTTGCGGATGGCCTGCGCATATTTTTCGCCCTCGCCGAAACTGCCGCGCGGGTTCGGCATCAGAACGAAGTAGCCGAATTCCGACAACATCGTCGCGCCGCTGCCCCAGCCCGGCATGGTTGCCCATGCCGGGCCGCCGTGCACATACACGATCATCGGATACGTCTTGTGCGGGTCGTAATTTGCCGGGTACATCAGCCAGCCCTGCACGCGGAAACCGCCGCGCTCCCATTCCACCGATTCGGCCTTGCCCCAGCCGTGCACAAGATCCTTGTTGATGGAGGTAACGGCGGGCGGCGGTGCGGTCGTGAGCAGGCCCGCGTGGACTTCCGGCGGCTGGTCGAACGAACCGCCTGCGTAGGCGATGCGCAACGGCTGCTTGACCGACAAGGAAACCGAGAGCGCGGCGCGACCGTCGCCGATTTCGCCCGGCGCGGTGAACCACAAACGTGTCCGGCGCGCACTGTTGCCGGACAGCGTGTACCCCGAGACCTCCGTCCTGCCGCTTGCGATCTGGTTGACCAGCAGCGAATCCGCACCGAGGAACGTGAACCACGATGGCGTGACGTCGATGCCTTCGGTCAGGTCCACCGGCTTTCCGCCGGATACCGCCACGCCGTAAATGTCGCCGCCCGTGGCGCCGCGGTCGCTCATCAGTCCGCCGATGAACAGGATGCGCGCATCGTCCGGCGACCAGCGCGGAAGCGCGATCTGCAAACCGTGCAGTGGACCGCTTACCGTCGCAGGGTCGACGATCAACCTGGGCGTGGCGCTTGCGTGCGCCTCCTGCACGTACAGTTTCGCCGTCCACCAGTTGTTGTCGCCAGGCGGTTCGGCGGCGATGAACGCGATGCGGTTGCCGGTCGAGGACGCGCGGAATTCGTACACGTACAGCCTTTCCGGGGTCAGCAGTTCGGGTGCGCCTCCCGAAGCCGCGATGCGGGCCACGCGCTGCACCTGGACGCCGGTTTGGCCGATCACGCCGACGCGCGGATTGCCGGAAGCCGTCGCAAAGGGCAGGCGTGTTGCGCCCGGCACGTACAGGAACGCGATGTGCCGGCCGTCGCGGCTCCACTGCATGTCCTGCGCGAAGCCGTCGATGTCGGCGAGTTTGCGGGGCGGCTTGGCGGCATTGGCGTCGACCAGCCAGACCGCGCCGCGGATCGGCTTGGTGTTGGAAGGGTCGACCTTGCAGCGCGTCAGCACCGCAAGTTCATTGGCACGTGGCGCCCATCTAATGCCTTCCGCGCGGCAACCGCCGGGAAGGGTGACCGCACGCGCGCCCTGGCCGTTCCACGCGCCGAGCATCAGCGCGGCATCGTCGCCATGCGAAACCAGCCAGGCAAGGTGCTGGCCGTCCCAGGACAGCGCCACCGCGGGAATGTGCCGGACCTTGGCGCGTTGCGCCAGGATTTGTTCGATCCTCGCATTTTCCGGTGAAACAGCGGGCGGGGCCTTGGCCTGCAGACCCGGTGAAAAGGCCAACACCATGGTGGCGACAAGCGACATGAAACCGTGGCGGACGAATGGCATGGCGCACCTTTGCACGGGGGATTCCGGAAACCTACACCCCGCATGCGCAAAACGCCAAGTGCCGACTGTGCCCGCCGTCGCCGGACATCCGGATCACGCATGCAGGCACTGCGGAAGCGACGGCCTCGGCGCCAGGTTGTCCAGGCGGGGGCGTGCGGCGATGACTGGCGGGCTACGCCCTTTTCTCGCCCGAAGCGTGCACGGCGCGAGATTCGCCATGGTCATTGCGACCAAGCACATTCGCGTCGATGTCGCGGAGGGATTTGGACCGCGAAGCGCCAAGCAACTCGTCCAGCTGCGCCTGCAACGCTTTCATTTGCACCGTGTGCCGGTGCAGGGCCGCCATGATCGCCCACAGCAGGACGCACAGCACGATGAGAAGAATGCCAATGTCGGTCGTCGTCATGGTGTCGTTTCCCCGCGGTCCGACGGGTGCGGATAAAGCGGCAGGCTGATCGGGTACCCCGGTCGCTGAAGCGCGCGACGCACCCCTCTCCTGCAACGCAAGGATACAAGCAAAATCCGTGCCCGCACCGGAAGCTGAACCGGCGCCGTGCAAAAGGCCGTTGCGCGGCGCAGACGAACCTGAACCCGGAAGCACGTTCCCCCTGCGACGCGCGACAGGCTTGGCGTGGCGGGCGCCGCCACGTGCGTGGCGAAGCTGCCGCGCCGGGTGCCGGCAGGGCGTCACACGCAAAAGGCGAAGGGTTGTTTGCCCCGCGGCCGGGAAAATAATCCCTTCAGGTTTATGGGTGATTCAAATATATAAACATGTTCATTTTTTATTTGGCCATCCAAATGGAAATACTCACGAATATTCAGCACCAATTTCACTGTGGTGGACATACTCAACCTCTTCGCGAGCCGGAAAAGAGCAAGGATGATTTCTGCGGCACACACCGTTTTGTCGGCATGCGTGGTCTCGCTGGGCGCGTCTGCGTTGGGCCTGTGTGTACTCGTCCCGATCAGCAAGCCCTTCGGTTTGCTCGATTATCCCGACGCGCGCAAGCGGCACGGTTTTGCAACACCCCTGGTGGGCGGCTTGTCGATTTTCGTCGGCTTGCTGGCCGGATGGATGTGGCTCGGACAGGCGCAGCACTTCGACGACATCGTGCTGGGCACGGCGTGCATGCTGGTGACGCTCGGCGCGATCGACGACAAGTACGGCTTGCGTGTCAGCGTGCGGGTGGTCGTGCAGGTGCTGGCCGTCCTGATCGTGATTGCGGCCACCGGCGTCTACGTGCATTCACTCGGGAAACTGCATGGCCATGAGTTGACGCTCGGCTGGCTCGGCATTCCGTTCACCGTGTTTGCAGTGATCGGCTTGATCAATGCATTCAATCTGATGGACGGCATCGACGGGCTCGCGGGCTGCCTCGCGCTGGTCAGTGCGGGTGCCGTCGCGTTGCTGGTTCCATCGCGCGTGCCGGCTCCGCTGACGGTCCTGGTGTTCCTGCTGGCGGCGGCGCTGTATCCATTCCTTCTCGCCAACCTCGGCTTTCTCGGACGGCGCGCAAAGGTTTTCCTCGGCGATGCCGGCAGCGTCGTGCTGGGTTACGTGATCGCATGGACGCTGATCGCGCTGAGCCAGGACGATCCGCGGCGGATGTCGCCCGGACTGGTGCTGTGGTGCGTCGCGGTTCCGGTGATGGATACGCTGGCGGTGATCTGGCGCCGCCTGAAACGCGGTGAATCGCCGTTCACGGCGGATCGCACGCACATCCACCACCTGTTGATGAACGCCGGACTCGGGCCCCGCCCGACCCTGGTCTGCCTCGTGACCTTTGCCGCGGCGCTGCCGTTCGTGGGCGTCGTCATTCATGGGCGTTTCGGCGCGATCGCGAACATGATCGCCTTCGCGATCGTGGTGATGATGTGGATTGCCTTCACCACGCATCTGGAACGCAAGCAGGCACTGCGCGTCGGCGTGCCGGACGGCGTGGTGCGGCGCATTCCGCACAGGACGCAGTCCTGACGGGCCATGCGCCGGGAAGCGTGGGTGGCGAGCCCGCCTACGACGATGCCGTCGCCCGGTGGCGCCGGGCGCGTGGCAGCAGCCGGCGATACACGTCGAGCGTGCGCCGGATGATGATCTGCTCGTCGAAAACGTCCAGCGCCTTGGCGCGTGCCGCATGGCCGAGGCGCGCCGCCAGTTCGGGTGAGTCGAGCAGGCGCGTGATGGCGCCGGCCAGGGCCCCGGCATCACGCGGCCGGATCAGCAAGCCATCCTCGCCGTCCGTCACCACTTCACGGCAGCCCGGCATGTCGGTGGTGATCAACGGCAATCCGCAGGCCGCGCCTTCGGTGAGGGACGTGGGAATGCCCTCGCGGTAGTAGCTCGGCAGCACCACGATGTCGACCGATGCGTACAGCTCGCGCATGTTGCCGACGTGCCCCAGCCATTCGAGCAGGCCTTCGTTCACCCATTCGCGCAGCGTCGCCTCGGGTACCGCCGCGGGATTCCCCGGATCGGGCGTGCCCGCGAGCAGGAAGCGGGCGTTGCGGCCTTGCGCCAGCAGCATCCGCGCGGCCTGCGCGTATTCGGCGATGCCCTTTTCCCACAGCAAGCGTGCCGCGAGCAGGATCCGCACGGGTTCACCGGCGGCGCCGTGCCGCGAAGTGCGTGGCGTGAACCGCGTGCAATCCACGCCCGCGCCGGGGATCAACCTCACGCGGTTCGATTCGATCAGCTTGAATCGCTCGAATGCCGCCTTGTCGTCCGGATTCTGCAGGATCAATCGCGTATTCCGGCCGCGCAGTGCGGAACGCAACAGCGCGCGCACCGCGGGGCGCAGCACGCGCGCCTTGCGATCGTTGCTCGCGAACACATAGCCCAGGCCATCCACGGCATTGATGCGTGCGGGTATGCGGGCCATGCGCGCGGCGAGCGATCCGTAAACCGCGCTCTTGATGGTGAAGTTGTGCAGCAGCGCCGGCCGCTCGTGGCGCAGCAACGCGGCCACGCGCAAAAGCAGCGCCGTCTCGCGCAGCGGGTTCACGCTGCGCCGATCCATCTGCAACGGCTGCCAGCGCAACCCCAGCTCGCGCAGGCGCGGGCCGTATTCGCCGGACGGCGACAGCAGCAGGACGTCGTAGCCTTCATCCTGCAACGCCAGCGCGAGCGAGCGCCGGAAGTTGAAGAGGTACCAGTCGGTGTTCGCAAAGAGGATGACTTTCTGCATTGCGGTGGCGTTATCCCGAGCCGTGGGGTTTTGCATGCGCGGCCGATGGATGCGGCGCGCTGCATCGCGCGCGGACCTGGTGGATCACATCCAGGAATTGCTGGAAGCTGGTCGCGACCGGTCCGGGCACCGGTCCGAAGGGGCCGTCCTTCTGCCACGCGCTGCCCGATCCGTAAATCCACACGTACTGTTGCGACCTGTCGAACGCGACCTGCAGGCGCCGCCTGAATTCCTTGGGGCTGAAGCGCGCGGACTTGTCCTTGGCCGTGGGCCCCAGCGGCCACAAACCCGGTGCGATGCTGAAGCTGCCTGTCTGCTCGTCGTGCGGAAGGACATCGCGATAGCGATCGGCCGCTTCCTTCATGTACGGGACGATCCGTTGCGCGTGCGCGCTGTAGGTGAACTCGGTCCCGATCACCACGTGCGACCATGGAACCGACAGCAGGCCGCGCACGAAGGCGGTCGAAAGCTGGTAGCCGCCATGGTGCGTGCTGGCCCAATCGCTGGACGCCTTTTTCTCGTGCTCGGTTTCCCGCATCACGTCCGGCAGCACGAACAAGGTCATGTCCGGATAGGCATCGTGCATCGCCTGGCCCATCTTGCGGCCTTCGTCTTCCACGAACTCCGCGAGTTCCGGGCCCCCGGCCGAACCGCCCCAGGTGGGCTTGTACGGTTCCAGGTCCAGCGCCAGGCCTTTCAGGCCCGCATAGCGCGCGAGGGCCGCGGCGTGCGCCAGGTTCCGGGTCACCTTCCGGTTTGCCCCGGCATCGTGCCAGTCGTGGCCCCGGTACAGCCCGATCTTGATGAAATTGTCGGTGACGCCGTGTTGCGCATACATGGACTGGAACCTGCGCAGCAACTTCCAGGTGCCGCTGTCCGGGTTGGTGCCGACGTCCGTCTGCCAATCCGTCACGACATAGTTGATCATGAAGCCCTGCGTGCCGACCGTTTCGCCCCAATAGGCAGCCTGCTGCGGATTCGTCTGCTTGTGGATATTCAGGCCCGCGGTCATGAGGAGTTTCGGGCACGCGGACCAGGCGGGTGCCACCGACAAGGCGCACGCGAGGAAGGCACAACAACTCCAGATCCATCGCTGGCCATTTCGTCCCGCAGCGTGCGCATTCATGTGGCGATTCCTTGCATGGCGGCAGACCCGTGTTACTACCCGTGCGGCGCCCGGTAAAGCGGTCGCGCATCCGCGTTCAGCGCGGCGCAAGCCTGCGCACAGCCACGGTTCATCGGCGCGGCGAATACCCGTAGCGCTGCAGGCTTTCCGCGAGCACCTCCTCGAGCAACGCCTGTTGCTCCACGCTCAGGTGGTCGCGCCACTTTTCGTTGGCGGTCTGCAGCCGTTTGCGCCTGATCGAGGTTTCGAAGGCGGCCGGCCAGTCGAGTTCGCAGAATGCCGCGACGTTCCTGAACGTGGCCACCGGATCGTCGACGAAGTCTTCGTAGCGCACGTGCATGAGGTCGGTGGCGGGGACGTTCATCGCGGCTTTGTCCATCGCCAGCATCAGCAGCTTCCACTGGATGCCGGCCAACGCTACGAAGGAGCGGCCGTGGTGTTCCCATTCGGCCTGCTGCAGCGGATCGAGCTGCCCGAAACCCCATTGCGGCGGCCCTTCCCAGCCGCGCCAGAACGACACCGCGAGCAACGAACTGGCCACGGCCCTGCCGTCCCGGTAAACGTGGATGAACTTCGCGTGCGGAAACAACTCGCGCAGGAATCCGATGCGCGGCCAACCGGTGATCTTGATCAGCACGCGCTTCCGGCCCGGCGTCGCGAGCCGCGCGAGTGCGCGCGGGATCCTGCGCCTGTGCATCGGCGTGACGTCGGAGCCGAGCAAGTCCCGGCACGGTCGCGGAAAGCCGCGGCAGTAGTGATCCCAGAATCGGTAACGTTCGCCCGGCCGCAGGTATCCCGTCAGGAATTTCCCGAGCCACGGCCAATGTGAAACGCGCAGCAGTGTCCGGTTCAAACCGGGATGCGCGGGAAACTTGTCGCACAACGGCGATTGCCACGCGACGCCCGGATGTTCGCAGAACATGCGGTGGAACACCGTCGAGCCGCTGCGGCCCGCGCCGACGATGAAGATGGGCCTGTCGACCATCGATCCGGTTCGCCCGGCATTCCGTTCGGCCATGGGTTGTGGCATTCCTTGGTCCTTGGGGCGCGTTCGGGCGGGCAGGCGCGCGGCACGGCGCCGTGGAAAGGGCGCGATCCGCCACCGGCGGTCAATGGAGCAAATCGCCCCGGGAGCCTAGCGCGCGGCATCTGACGCGTTGCCGAACGGCCCCGGCGCGTGCAGGCGCCTGTTCAGCAATGCGCGCCCATCGTAGGGAGGTCAACGTGCGGAAGTGCGCACCCGGTTCGTCCGGAAGGAGTCGTCATGTGCGGAATTGCCGGATTCTGGGATGTGTCCCGGCGTCTCGATGCGGACCGCGGCACCGCCGCCATCCACGGGATGACGCGCGCGATCCGCCACCGTGGTCCGGATGATGCGGGTGCCTGGCGGGACACCGATGCGGGCCTGTGGCTGGGCCACCGGCGCCTGTCGGTGATCGACCTGTCGCCGGAAGGACGCCAGCCGATGCTGTCCGCGAGCGGCCGCTACGTGATGGTGTTCAACGGCGAGGTGTACAACCATCGTCGCCTGCGGCCGGAGTTGGAGGCGGCCGGCGCGCGCTTCCGCGGGCATTCCGACACCGAAGTGATGCTGGCCGCGATCGAGCAATGGGGAATCGAGGGCGCCGTGCAGCGGTTCATCGGCATGTTCGCGTTCGCCTTGTGGGATCGCGACGCGCGTGCCTTGACGCTGGTGCGTGACCGCATCGGCATCAAGCCGCTCTATTGTGGCTGGGCGGGATCGATGTTCGCGTTCGGCTCCGAGTTGAAGGCGATCGCCGCACTGCCAGGTTTCGACGGACGCGTGGATCGCGGCGCGCTGTGCCTGCTGCTGCGCCACAACTACATCCCGCAGCCGCGTTCGATCTACGAGGGCATTTTCAAATTGCCGCCGGGCACGCTGTTGCGCGTGGAGGCCGGCGACGCCGCAAGCGCGGGTAGCGTTGCGTCGCTGCAGCGGCGTGCACGCAAGTACTGGTCGGTGGCGGACATCGCATCGCACGCGCGCTCCGGATTGTCCGATGCGGAAGCCGTCCACGAACTGGACAACCTGCTGCGCGACGCGATCGCGATGCGCATGGAGGCGGACGTGCCGCTGGGCGCGTTCCTGTCGGGTGGCGTGGATTCCTCGACGGTCGTGGCGCTGATGCAGGCGCAATCCGCGCGTCCCGTGCGCACGTTTTCGATCGGCTTCCACGAGCAGGATCACGACGAGGCGAAGTTCGCGAAAGAGGTGGCCGCTCATCTCGGCACCGATCACGACGAGTTGTACGTCACCGCGCAGGATGCGTTGGACGTGATCCCGACGCTGCCCACGATGTTCGACGAGCCGTTTTCCGATTCCTCGCAGATACCGACCTACCTGGTGTCGAGACTCGCGCGCGGCCAGGTCACGGTGTCGCTGTCGGGCGACGGCGGCGACGAACTGTTCGCCGGTTACAGCCGCTATGCATGGGCGACGCGCGTCGGCCGCTGGCTGGATTCGGTTCCGAATCCGGTGCGCACGCATTTCGCGCGTTCGCTGCACGCGCGTCCGGGCCTGTACGAAGCCTTCTTCCGCGGCGCCAATCGCGGGCTGCCGGCGCGGCTGCGGATCAGGAACCCGGGCACCAAGACCGGACTGCTGGGCCGGATGCTGCAGGCGCCCTCGGTCGATGCGCGTTACCTGCTGCTGGTGTCGCACTGGTTCGAGCCGGAATCGATCGTGTTGCATTCGGCGGAACCGGAAGTCGAGCTCTCCGATTTCGCGCACTGGCCGGATGTGCGCGATCCGGTGGAACGCATGATGTACAGCGACCTGATCGGCTACCTGCCGGACGACATCCTGGTGAAGGTGGATCGGGCCAGCATGGCGGTCAGCCTCGAAGCCCGCGTGCCGTTGCTGGACCATCGCGTGGTGGAGTTCGCGTGGCGAATGCCGTTGCGGCAAAAATTGCGCAACGGGCAATCCAAGTGGCTGCTGCGCCAGGTGCTGGACCGCTACGTGCCGCGCGCGCTGATCGACCGCCCGAAGAAGGGCTTCAGCGTACCCATCGACCATTGGTTGCGCGGGCCGCTGCGTGACTGGGCGGAAACCCTTCTCGACGAGCGCCGCCTCCGCGAAGAGGGCTACTTCGATCCGGTACCGATCCGCAGGATGTGGAACGACCACGTCGCGGGGCGCGTGCGCGAACACCATCGTCTGTGGGATGTGCTGATGTTCCAGGCGTGGCTGGAACACAATCGTGCAAGCCAGGTTGTGCCCGAAGTCCGCGCCTACGCGTGATCGAGGGCCTTGCGCCGTGCCGCCGCCGGTTCACGCCATGCATCGAGGTTGATGCCCAGCAGCCGCTCCAGGTCGTCGAGGTCGGCGGCGAAGCGTTCGGCCAGGCGGTCGCGCGTCGCGGGACGCATCTTCGGTTGCGCCGACGGATCGCGCGAGCGTCCGTACACGAGGTTGGACAGGCCCATGCGCTTGCCGGCGTTGACGATCTGGTGCAATCCGCTGCGGCGCAGCCCGGCCGCGGCACGGCGCGTCACCTGCGCCAGCAGAACGTTGCGTGGCAGGCTGCCGGAATTGACCTTTGCCGCCGGCAATGCCTCTGCCGCCGCTTCCGGCAGGTCGAACGCCTTGTTGACCTGCCGGACGTACTCTGCCTGGTGTTTCTTCAGGTCGTTGTAGAACGTGATGCGCAGCGCGTCGCGGCCGAATTCGTCCAGCCACTGCGCGAGGTGCTTGGCGTACAGGCTCGCCTCGACGATGGCCGGGATTTCGCGCACGGCTGCGTCGAAATCCAGGGCGGTCGCGCCGTACTGCCGCAAGTGCATGTAATGCGACCAGGCCCTGTCGATGGGCTGCCTCAAGGTCGCCATCAGCACCGGGTTGCCCAATTTCCTTCTTACCCGTGCGATGGCCGCGTGGTTGTCGAACAGCGTGGGCGAGACGTCGATGATGCGCCGGTGCAGCGCCGGATCGTAATGCCGGAAATGGTTTTCGTACCAGGTTTCGCCCTTGCCGTAATTCTCGGCGAAATAGAAAGTCTCCTTGACGTCCCTTGGCAGGCAGACATCCGACCGCGACGAAAGGTATTCGTACAGCCAGGTCGATCCGGTGCGCATCGGGCCGATCACGAGCCCGGTCGGAAATGGTTTTTCGGACTCTGCCATTTCGCAGGTTCCAGTTTCAGGAGGCAGGAAAGTCGAACGCGCGGCGCGAGGGGCGTTGCATGCGGGGAATGCCGACCCGCCACAACAGGTACGCGGATGCTTTCGCGGGCGCCGCGGGCGCTTGAAGGCCGAGCATGCAGGGCCACGGGTGAATACGTCCTGATCTTCGCGTGTTCATGTTGTTCAGAACCGCTGCACCACCAATGCGCGTTGCAGCCGGTGGTAGTAAAGGCGCGTGTAAGCCGTCACGAAGGCGCGTGCCACCGCGGGTGTCCGCCGCGCGAGCCTGGTTGCGTGAAACCTGCGCATGGCCAGTTCTTCGCGCAGGAAGTAATTCAGCAAGGTGTCGTCGAGTTTCGCGGGGGCGTGCCTTTCGTAGGCTTCGCGCAACCGGAAGCGATCGAACCCTGTCCACAGGCGCGGCCCCCTGCGGCGGCCCCGGATCATCAGCAGCGAGATCATGAACCGCGCGAAATCTTCCTCGGGATGGCCGCTCCAGACGTGGTGCGGATCGAAGAAGAACCATGCGTCGCGGCGGCGATCGAAACGGAAATTCCTGGCCTCGAATCCCGTGACGACGAGTGTCCGCGGGCGGCGCGCCATGCGTTCCAGCACCGCGGTCGATGGGGCAAGGAAGCCGTCGCGTCGGTAATCCTTGACGGGGTGGCCGTCCGTGTTGCCGTGGTGGAGGCGCCCCAACAGGCGCATCGCGCTTCGCAACGCCGCCTCGCGTTGTTCGCCCGAAGCGCGGCTGATCAGCAGGGTACGCAGATCGGGTCCGCTCAGGAGCGGATAAACGATGCAGGCACGGTCGATGCTTTCGGGATGGCACACGGCCTCATCGAGGCCGTGCAGGAAACACACGTTGGTGTATTCCCGCAGGCTGGTACCGATGCACGCGGGATCGACGAGGTCACGCAGCGGATCGTCGCTCTTGCGGGTGATCTTGTAGAAGCGCCCGGACGCCGCGGCCACCCACGATTCCTTGCGACGCGTGAATCGCAATGCGAGGATCGGATCGATGGAATGCGTTTGGGCAATCATCTGCGTGGTCCGGGGAGTTGCCTGCTGCTCCTTGTCGCCGGTGGCACCAGCCGGGTACATCACGCCAGTCCGGTGGCCAGTGCCCTGACGTCGCTGCCCACGCCGACCTGGTTTTCGACGACGAAGCGGCCGTTCTCGAGGCGGAACAGGTTCGATTGCTCGGCGGGCCGGTTCTCGATCAGGGCCAGCCTGCCGCCATCCTTGAGCGCGCCCCTCAGGTTGCGCAGGGCCGCAGCGAGCCTGTCGTCCGGGAAATAATCGCGATTCAGGATATTCGCGGCGATCACGAGATCGGCCTTCTCGTGCGGCCACGCCTCGAAGATGTCGTAGCGCTCCAGGCGTATGTCGTCCCCCAGCTTCGGCAGCAACGCGCGGTTCACCAGCGGCACCTTGCGCACGTCGCGGCACTTGGCCATGTCGAAACCCGCGAACAGGTTCCTGACGATGCCGGATTGCGGGCGCGACGCCTCGCCGGTTTCGTTGTAGATGACGACGAAACGATTGGCGAACATGAAGGGATTGGAATGCTCGTCGCAGAAGAACATCCCTTTCCTTGTCGCGCAGGCGTAGGCGGCGATGTGCCGGTCGGTCACGTAGTAGCGCGCAAAACGCAGCGCGCGCATCACGCTCAACGACGTGCTGCCATCCGAGGCACCCACGTCGACGATCACCGCTTCCGCGGGCAACGTGCCGTTGGCCAGTTGGCGGGTCGTTTCGGGAAAGCGGTCGGACCAGGTGGTCTTGAAGACGCCACCGATCTTCATCCTGACCAGGATTTCATTGGCATCGCCGTCGCTGATGCCGGCATCCAGCAGCCCGCGTGGATCGGGGCAGCCACGTTGCAGGCGGGGCCAGAGTTTCCTGCACAAATTGCGATTCAATCTTATGGGTCTGCGCATGGGGTCGTTACCAGTTCCCTGTAGAGTTCAACGAAGCGGCGTGCGATGGCCCTGCGGGCAAAGCATTCGACGATGCGCCCGCGCGCCCGCGAACCCAGGGCCTGGCGTTCGGATGGAGCCAGGTCTGCGAGTTGCGTCCAGCCCCGGCAGAGCGCCGCCGCATCGCGTGGCGGTACCACCACGCCCGTATCGCCGATGATCAAGGCCGCGTCGCCGACATCGGTCGCGACGCACGGGGTTCCACAGGCCATTGCTTCGGCGATCGCGTTGGGGAACGCTTCGCCGCGCGAAGACAGCGTCGCGATGTCGAACGCCGCGTCCAGCGCGGGGATGTCCGCACGTTTGCCGCACAACCGTACGTGCGCCCGCAATCCGAGCCGCTCGATCGATGCAAGCAACGGCGGATTGTCGGTGGAGGCGCCCTCGCCGACCAGCACGAACACCGTGCCGGGGTGATCCGGAAGGAAGCGCGCCGCGGCTTCCAGGAAATTCCCGTGGTCCTTGGTGGGGTGCACGCGCGCGATCATTCCGATCACCAGCGTGCCTGCGCCGATGTCGAGCTCGCGGCGCACCCGCGCACGCGCGGCGGGATCGGGCTTGAGCCTGTCGGTGTCGTAGCCGTTCGGGATCACGAGCGCGCGCCGCGCCGAGAATCCGAATTGCGCGTGCTGTTTCGCCGCGAGTGCCGACACGTAGCGGATGCGCGTGGGCGAGCGGGACAGCCAGGCGTTGGCGCGGATCACCACGCGTGTCTTGCGCTTTTCGCTCGCCAGGTCGCTGAGCGAATGATGGATACCCCAGATCACCGGCGTACGCAGGCCGGTCATCGCGAGCGAAGTCACGAGGTTGGCGTGGTACATCCAGGCGTGGATCACGTCCGGCTGGCTGCGGCGCAAGACATCCCGCAACCGCAGCACGTCGCCGGGCATGGCACGGCCCGGGTTCATGCCCAGGTGTGAAAGCGGGGCCATGCCGGCCACGCGCTCGCTCAGCGGGCTTTCGCCGCGCAGCACGACGACCGTGTTTTCCGGCTCACGCAACGCCTCCAGCAGGCCACACAGCGCGAGTTCGGCACCGCCGACCTCGAGACCGGTGATGACGTGGCACACCTTCATCATGCGCCACCCGCACGCGGCGCGGCACGATACGGGCGGCGTTCCCCGGCACCGGCGTCGATGTCCTCCGCGGCGTCGGCGTCGGGCACGTAGGGGACGCGCCGCCGGAAACGCCTGCGGAACAGCGCCAGGATCCCGTAGAACTGGAAGATCACCACCAGCCCGTCGATCTGCACGCGATGACGTGCGCCCTGCAGCGTGGTGAACGACCCGTACAGCAGGATCATCAGGATGAAATAGATCACGATGAAGCGGCTCGACACGGTGGCTTTGCGCCATACGCAGCGGATCCCGTACAACATGAGCGGCATCAGCGCCCAATAGATCATCTGCGGCAGATCCATGAATTCGTAGCCCGGCGCCGTGTGGAAGGGGATCGGCGTGACGAGGAAGCGCACGACGCCCTTCACCGGGTTGTCCATCTTGGCGCGCAGTTCGCGCAACGCGTCGACCAGGCTGCCGTGGCCGACGTGCCGCACGACGACGAAGAGGGCGACGGTCGCCAGCAGCCACAGCCACGGATTGCGCCGGCCATGCGGCGACAGGAACAGGGTGATGCCGAAGGCGACGCCCAGCATCAGCGGCACGTACAGGCGCGTGATCGCCAGCACGAACGCGGCCGCGATGGCCAGGAGTGCCGCGCGTCCGATGCGGCGCTGGTCCACCAGCGCCACCGCATACACGGCGGCCGCGGTGCCGGTGGCCACCAGGGTGTCCTTGAAGTTTGGAATCGTGGACCACGCGAGGATGTCCGGGCCGAGCGCGACGAACGCGAACAATCCGATCGCGGCGCGCTGGCCCATGCCCAGTCCGGCGCGCGCGGCCTTCATCAACAACCCGGCTTCGAGGAAGGTCAGCACGATGTTCAGCGTGACCGGTGCGTAGTAGCCGGCGCCGAACAGATCCACCGCGGTGGCGTTGTAGACGTAGTAGGCGATGTTCGCGCCCGTGACCGTGCTGACGATGTACTTGTAGTGGCTGATGATGTTCATCAGGCCGATGCCGTTGGCCGCGAGCTGTTCGCCGATGTCGAGGTACCGCAGGTCGTCGTCGAAGGTAAAGGTGCCGTTGAAAAAGAAGCCGAAGTACACCAGGAACAGCCCCGCCTTCACCGCCGTGATCCAGTAGCTGAGGACGATGCGGCGGGTGAATGCGTACGCGATCGCGAACCCCGTGATCAGGATGAAGATCGCGGGCCACGCAAGATCGACGAGCGGGAAGGGATGCATGGGGTCAGTCCCGTCCAGCCTTGGCGCCGAGCGCGCGGAATGCCTGCTCGGAATTGCGCAGCAGCGCGTCGAGCGAATAGCTTTCCTCGATCCGCGTGCGCGCCGCGGCGTGCAGCCGGGCGGCTTCGCCGGGGTCTTCCAGCTTCCGTCGCACGCGAGCGATCGCATCCGCGAGGGCCTGCGGATCGCCTGCCTCGACCACGGCGCCGCAAGCGCCCACGATGCGGGCGGAGTCGCCGACATCGGTCACCACGCACGGCCGCCCGCAAGCCATCGCTTCGGCGATGACATTGGAAAAGCCCTCACCGCAGGAACTCGAAACGGCGATGTCCAGCGCGCTGAACACCGCGGCCATGTCGTTGCGTGGCCCCGCCCAGACCAAGCGTGCATCCAGTCCGAGGCGCGTGGCGAGGGCCTTGATGCCTTGCGCGAAACGGGAGTCGCCGCCGCCGACGCACACGAAGCGCAATCGGTCGTCGCGCGCGGCCAGCGACGCCGCGGCCCGCATGAAGGTCGCGTGATCCTTCATCGGATCGATGCGCCCGACCAGCCCGACCAGCGTGCAATGGTCGTCGACGTGCCATTCGCCGCGCAGGCGGACCCGGCCCGCCGCGTCGAAACGGAAGCGTTCCGTGTCGATGCCGTTGGGGATCACGCGGATGCGCGCGTGCGGATAGCCGAGCGACGCGTGGTGCGCCGCGCCGGCCTCGGAGTTGGCGATGATGCGGTCCGCGAGCCGCGCGGCGCTGCGGCTCAGGCGGAAGTTCAGGCGCGACAGCCAGTCGCGCCGCGTGCGATCGATGATCGTCGATCGCACGCCCCACACCACGCGCGTGCGCGGACGCGCGGCACGCGCGAGCAACGCCAGCATGTTGCCAAGCGTCATGTAGCCGTGCACGATTTCGGCGTGGCTCGCACGCAGCGTGCGCAGCAGGCGCCACATGAACCCGGCGACGTCCCAGCGCCCGCGCTTGTGCAGGTCGACCAGCGTCACGCCGGCGTTTTCCAGCTCGGCCTGGAATACGCCGCCGCCGTAGCAACAGACCACCGTGACGGGCCAGCCGCGGCGGTGCAGTCCGCAGGCGAGCGCGACCAGTTGCCGTTCCGCGCCACCCTGGCGCAGGGACCGCACCAGGAACAATACGCGCGGCGTGCCCACTGCTTCATCGAGCCGTGGATTGCGCGAGGTGTCACATACGGCGTTCATCGCGGCAACGCCCGCACGGCGGATGGAGGCAGAACCGAAGTCACCAGGTTGTTCCATTGTTCCAGGATCGTTGCAAGCGAGTAGGCCGAGCTGATGTCGCGCGCGCGCCGGCCGAGCCGTGCGCGCAACCCGGCGTCGCCCATCAGCGTGTCGAGCGCGTCCGCCAGCGCATGCGCGTCGCCGGCGGGAACCAGCCAGCCGTTCGTGCGGTGGTCGATCAATTCGCGCGGGCCGGCGTCGCAGTCGAAGCTCACGCACGCGAGGCCTTCGGTCATCGCTTCCAGCAAGGCGTTCGGGAAGCCTTCGTAACGCGACGACAGCACGAACAGGTCCGCGCGCCGCATCGTGCGGCGGACGTGCGCATCGAAGCCCGGCATCGAAATGCGTCCGCCGAGATCGTGTTCGGCGATCTTGCGTGCCAGCCCGGCGCGCAAGGGGCCTTCACCCAGGATCACGAGGTTCCAGCCGGGATGGCGCGGCGCGGCCTGCGCGAATGCTTCGATCAGCAGGTCGAAACCCTTTTCGGGCGCCAGCCGTCCAACCGCAAGCAAGGTGTGTCCGCCGGTGCGCTCGTGCGCAGTGACGTCATCCTGCCGTGATCCGACGGACACCGGATTGGCGATCACGTCCACGCGCCGGCGCGCGAGCAATTCCAGTTCGGTGGCGCAGCGACGCGTTTGCGCGACGATCGCGCTGGCGCGCGGGTACGACCAGCGGCGCAGTGTGCGCCAGACGCCACGCATGTGGTGGCCGTTCAGGGCGGTGCGCTCGGAAACGATCACCGGCACGCGCAATCCCGCCGCGGCGATCAGGACGCGCACGTTGCTCTCCGCGATGAAGCTGATCACCGCGTCCGGCCGGCTGGCCGCGATCGCGCGGCGCAACGCGCGCAGGCGCACGACGTTGTTGCCGATCGCCGCCAGCACGTGCGCGGAGTTCCCCGCCACGTCCAGCGCGATCCGGCGCACCGCCGGATCCAGCGGATAGCGATCCATCCGGTCAGACGCCAGCGTGACCAGCGTGACCTCGTTGCCGCGTTCCACCCATGCGTTGGCGAGCATTGTCATGACGCGCTCCGCGCCGCCGCCGCCGAGGGACGAAATGACCAATACGAGTTTCATGGTCGGGTGCCCGCGTCGCGTTCGAGCGAGCCGAAGACGGACGGCTCGATGCCGAGGCGCGTGGTGACGAACCGCCATGCCAATCCGCGCCAGATGAACAGCGACAGCGATGCACCGATCGCGGCGCCGGTGGCGCCCAGCCGCGGCACCAGCAGGACCGCCGCGATGCAGTTCGCCGCGATGCCGACCAGCACGAAGATCGAAGCCTGCTTCTGGTACTTCGTCATGGACAGCATGAAGCCCACTTCACCGAAGCAGGTGCTGGCACAACAGCCCAGCAGAAGGATCAACAGCGGCACGTAGGCGGTATCGAAGTCATGGCCGAACAGTCCCAGCAGCCATCGCCCCGCCACCGCGCAGAACAGCGCCACGCACAGCGCGCCCGCGAGGCCGATGCGCGCGCCTTGCACGGCGACGGATTGCAGCCCGTGCATGTCGCGCGCGTCGTAGCGTTCGGCGATCAGCGGCGCCAGCACCACGTTGACGGCCTGCGTTGCGAAGAACGCGAAACCGGCCATCTTGACCGCCGCGTAGTACGGTCCGACGTCACCGGTTCCCATGATCGCGCCCAGCAGCATCACGTCGAGCCGCGCACCGCCGACGGTGATGATGGAAAGCAGCGACAGTTGCCAGCCGACCGTGATCCAGCGCCGTGCCTCGTAGCCCGCCCGCGCACCGCGCCCCGGCGCCGGCCACGCGCGCGTCAGGTGCCAGCCCGATGCCAGCAGCGCGATCAGCCCCGCGAGCGCGGTACACATGGCAGCCGTTGGCGCATCGCGCGGCACCGCGATGGCCCACGCGATCCCGAGCAGGACCAGCAAGGCGACCGGACGCATCACGGTCGAGTACATGCCGGTGACGACCGGGCGTTTGAACGCGCGGTGCATCGCGCTGCTCTGCTGCAGTTGCGTCAGGATCGGCAGCATCGCGAAGCCGATATAGAACGTGGCGCGCCAGCTCGCGGAATGGTTCGCACCGATGACGTGCACGACCACGCAGCCGGCGATCGCGACGCAGATGCTCGTCGCCAGGACGAAAAAGCCGACGCCGATCCGCAAGCCGCGCACCTTGCCCCAGGCGTGGTCCTGGATGTAGCCCGGCAGGAAGCGGATGATGCTGATGTCCTGGCCGGCCTGCGCGACCATCACCAGCACGCTCACCCAGCTGAACATCAGCGCGTAGATGCCGTATTCCGCGCGCCCGATCAGGCGCGCCATCACCAGGTTCGCGAGCAGCCCCAGCGCGGTGCCGACGGTGGAAACAATGAATGCACCCGACGCGCCGCGCCGCAGCAGGCGCGACATCAGTGCGCGCTCCGTTGCGCGCGCGGGGATGTCCGGTCCGGCCGGGGTCACGCTTGCGCCATCGGACAACATGTCCTGGCCTCCATCGCCGGTGATTCCGCGTGACGCGACGGCACCGCGCCACCCGCGCAAGCGCGGCGGTGCGTGCGAACCGATGTGCATCGGGGCTTCATCGCAACCCCCGGCCGTGCGCGCCCAGCCCGTCCAGCGTCAGGGCATCCAGCATCGATGCCGCGGTCTGTTCGCCTTCCCAGGTCAACGCCGCTTCGTCCGTGCCCGGCCGCCGGCCCGCCAGCATCAAGGCCTGAACGCAGAGGTAGGCTGCCAGCCGTGCGCGCGCCGCGGCCGGCGGGCGCCGGAAGTCCCGCACCAGGATCGATTCGACCGCATGGCAATCGTCGACGGGATTGCCCCGCCGCATGCCGCGCAGCGCGAGCAGGAACCTGATCAGGTCGTAGTCCGCCGGGTACGCATAGCCGGCGTATTCCCAATCGAACACGCACAACCGGCTCTGGTACCGGAACGTGTTGAGGGGCGTGAAGTCGCCGTGCGCAAGCCCGCGCGGCGCGATCAAATCCGGCGCGAACGCGAGGCCCTGCAGCGCAAGGTCGAACCGCCGCCGCCACGGCGCCGGCAAGGACGGCGGAAGCTGAGCCGCCTGCGCACGCAAATCGTGCAGCAAACCTTCGCCGTCCGGCATGCGCGGCGATGCCGTGCGCGCCGCCAGTTCCTCGAGGAATACCAGGTGCGAGGCGTGCAGGCGCGTGCAGCACGGGTGCCGCGGGGTGCGCACGGTATCCGTGGCGAGGATCGCCGCACCGTCTTCGCGGAATTCGCGCAGCCACACGTGCGGCACCACCGCCGAGTGCAGTCCGATCCCGCGCAACCGTTCGAGCACCGAGGCTTCGTTGGCGAGCAGCGCCTGGGCGGCCGGCGCGCGCGACACTTTCGCGTAGCCCCGGATGCCGCCGTTGGCGTCCATCCACTGTACCGTCAACTTCCGGTGCGGGCCCGCGGTGCCGGTGAGGAAGGCGGCCTGCGACGCGGCGGCATCGAACCCTCGCGCGGCGCGCTGCGTCCCGGAAATGTGCACCCTGCCCTGTCGCCACAGGTGCGGCAGCCCGAGCGCCATCGCGGCGGCCATCGCCTGCTTGAAGAGGCGTGCCGCCGGGCGCAGCGGCTGGACCAGCGCGAGCGATGCGATGCGGACGGCGCGCGGTCCGGCCGGTAGCACGAACCAGCGCAGGCGTGCGTGCCCCGCCAGTACGTCAAAAGGATGCGAGTCCGGGTGCGGCACCGCCGTGACGCGCAAACCCAAGGCTTCCATCTCCTGCACGGCCGCGAGGAAATGCGGGTCGCCGAAATGGCCGCCGGCCGACGCCGGCCTGCCGCTTCGTCGAAGCGGCACGGCGCGCAGTGTCGGCGTGCGGACCGTGGCGGGCTGGGTCATGCCTCGGTTCCATATCCGAAATAGCCGTAGGGTGAGTAGCCGCCGTTGCGCTTCTCCATGCCGTTGAACACCACGCCGCTGACCTCGACGCCGCTTTGCTGCAACCGCTGCATGGCCATCTCGACCTCGCGCGGTTGATTCAGGCCAAAGCGCACGACCAGCAGGTTGGTGCCGGCATGGTGGCCGATGATCGCGGCGTCCGTGACCGCGAGGATCGGCGGGCTGTCGATCACCACCATGTCGTAATGCGGCGACAGTCTTCGCAGCAGGGCCGCGAAGCTGTTGCGCATCAGCAGCTCCGAGGGATTGGCGGGGCGCCTTCCGGCGGGGATGAAATGCAGGTTCTCGACACCCTCGACGTCGCGGATCGCCTCTTCATCGACGATCCGTTCGGCAAGCAATTCGGACAGCCCGTTCTCCGGGCGGCCGCCGAGGATGGTGTGCAGCTGCGCGTCGCGCATGTTGGCGTCGATCAGCAGCACGCGCTGGCCCGCCTGCGCGTTCACTGCGGCAAGGTTGGCGGAGACGAAGGTCTTGCCGGCCTTCGAGCTGGCGCCGCAAATCATCACCAGCTTGTTGGCGGTGTCGCGTTGCACGAAGCGCAGGCTGGTACGCAGGCTGCGCAGTGCTTCGGCCGCGACGTCTTCGGGTGCTGCCAGTGCCAGCAGGCGATGGCGCCGCCGCGCGAACAGGCCCTGGCTGCGTTCCGACAGTTCGATCTGTTGCGCGCTCAACGGAATCGCGGTGTACACCGGCAAGCCGAGCTGCTCGATCTCCGACGGATCCTCGACGCCGTGGCGCATCATTTTCCGCAGCATCACGAACCCGACGGCGAAAAACGCGCCGATGAAGGTGCTGGCGGCGACCGTGAGCATTTTCCGTGGCTTCACCGGCCGCGTGATGTCCACGCTGGGCTTGTCGACGATGCGCGTGGTGCCGACCGTCCCGGCCTGCGCGATTTCCAGCTGCTGTTCCTCGTTGAGCAAGCCGTTGTAGGTGGTGTTGAGCACGCTCACGTTGCCGTTGAGGCGCAGCAATTCGCGTTGCGTGTTGGGCAGCGTGTCCATGCGCTTCTGGATCGCGGCCTTTTGCGCCGAGAGTGCACCGATCTGCTTGACCACGGCCTGGTAGGCCGGATTCGCCGGCGTGTACAGCCGCGCCGCCGCGATCTTCTGCGTTTGCAGCTGCTGGATGCTGGCGTCCAGGGTGTCGATCTGGGTCAGCATGCTCTGCGTCTGCATCGGCACGTCGACGGAATGCGCCTTGAGCTGGTACGCATTGAGTGCCGCCTGCGCGTCCTCCAGGCGCTTCTTCACCACCGGCAGTTGCTGGTTGACGAACTTCAGGCTGTTGGCGGCCTGCGCCGAATTGCGCCCGACGTTCTGGGCGAGGTATGCCTTGGTGACCTGGTCGAGCACCGCGACGGCGTTCTGCGGGTTGTCGCTGTCGTAGCTCAACTCGATGACGTTGGCGCCCTGCGAAGCCTGCTTGGCGTTGATGGCCTTCTGCAGCCGGTGGATCGTCGTCATCTCGTAGTTGCGGGTGACGTGGAAGCGCATGCCCGGATTCGCCTGCAGGCTTCCCACCAGTATCGTCACGCCGGAACCTTTCGCCGTCTTCCCGACCGTTCCGTGCAGCAACTGCGTGCCGCGCACGAACGGAATGGCGCTGTCCAGCCAAAGCACGTACGCGCCGTCCCTGCCCGCGACCAGCGTCATCTTCTTGCCCAGCATGTCGTTCGGAACGTCAAGCTGGCGCACGTCCAGGTGCGAACCGCCCCAGTTGTAGCCGGCGAGGCCGAGCCACGGCTTGGCGACTTCACCCGGAGCGGCCGGTGTGTACGCGCGCGCGATGAGACTGCCGATCACCGGTATCTGGTAGTTGCCGATCACGGTGTTCAGGTCGAGGTTGTCGACCGCGGGCCGCAGCACCGATTCCGCGGTGAGGATGGAAAGCGCGTCGGTCGATTCCGGGTTCGACGCACCCACCGCTTCCGCGACGGCGGTCAGGCCCGGCAGGGTCGGTGACTGCTCGACCTGCACCATCGCGTTGGCCTGGTAAACGGGCGTCGCGATCAGGACGTAAACGAGCGCAATCACGAAGAACGCGGCCGTGACTCCCATGATCAGCCGCTTGTGGTCGAGGAGCGTGCCGAGGAGCGCCCGCAGGTCGAGTTCGTCCTCGGGGCGCGTGTCGAATCCACCCGCCCGTGGACTTGCAATGGTCATCGCCTTGTTCATGGGGTCTCCTGTCCCGTGGAAGAAACATCTGCCCGGAGAAAATCGCGATCAGGGTTTGCCTGGCTGGCTTGCCGATCCGTGCGATTCGACGCCTTGCACGCGAGGTGCCGCATCGTCCTGGGGGCACTCACTCTTCCACCTTGTGAGTGGGGAAAATGACTGTGGTGATCCGGTTAAATCGATGAAAACGGATCGTGATGGGTCTGTATTGAACCTTCCTGAAACGCGCGGGTTGCGCCGGGGGTCATGCGCTGCATGCGCTGACCGGGTTCGTCCACGCTGCGTTGCGCGGGAAACCGGACAGTCGAGTGTAGACCGCTCGATGGCTTCCGGCATACGTTTCGCGGGGTTCGTGGCCATCGGTATCGCGTGCATTCAGGGGTTCGTCAGCATCCGGCGGAACGGCGCGGCGCATCGGATTCCAGCCCCTTGTCACGCGAGCTTCACGTCGCACGATTCGCCGGATACGCACGGCAGTTTCACTGCGCATGGACTTGAGAGCAGGCGCAAGGTTGATTCGATCCCGCCGCGCCGCGTTCATGTTTCCAGCCTGTTCATTCAGGTGAATAACCTCTAAAGATGTAATGAATATTGCATAAATAAATGCTTCGCTAATCACGCAGACAAATCGGGTGGACAAGTGCATTGCGGGATACCCATACTCGGAACCGGCATCGAAAACCGTGCCGGTACGGGACCGGAACAACCACAGGAGTACGCGGACCATGATGGACATGACGGATGCGCGGCGACCTTCATCGGCGATGGATGGGCAGCGCGTGGCCCGCGGCCTCCAGATCGCCGCATGTGCACTCGTGATCGCGGGATTGGCGGGCTGCGCCATCGCACCCGGGCAGACCATGAACGTGCGCAGCAACAACGACTATGTGCAGCTCGTCCCGATCACCCCGCAACTGGTGACGACGCAACAGACGGCCTCCGCGGCCCCCGTCATCCCCCCCGCGTTGCTCGACTACCACCCGCAGGCGTACCACATCGGTCCCGGCGACACGCTGTACATCACCGTGTGGGATCATCCCGAGCTGACCTCGCCTGCGGGATCGCAGCTCGAAGGTTCGGCCAATGGCCGCCTGGTGCGGCCGGACGGGACGCTCTATTACCCCTATATCGGGTTGATGAAAGTCTCGGGAATGACCATCGAGCAGGCACGCCAGGCGATCGCTTCCAAGCTTGCGCACTGGATCAAGAACCCGATGGTTGACATCAGCGTCGCGAACTACGCCAGCCAGCACGTCGTGCTGGAAGGCGCGCTGGTGAAGTCCGGCGCGCAGTCGTTGACCACGGTGCCCCTGACGCTGGGCGAAGCGATCGCCAACGCGGGCGTGGACAACCAGAACGCCAACCTCTCCGACGTGGTCCTGACGCGCGGTGACCAGACCTACCACCTCGACATGAGCGGCTATGCGGGGAAGGGCGGGCCTGTCGGGAAGATTTACCTGGAAGGGGGCGATCGCGTGCTGGTGCCCTACAACGATCGCCAGAAGGTCTTCGTGATGGGTGAAGTCACGCGCCCGCAGGCACTGCGCTTCAAGACCGGCGACATCACCTTGACGCAGGCGCTCGGCGACGCCGGCGGCCTCAACGAGGTCACCTCGCAGGGCAAGGTTTATGTCGTGCGCGGCGCGTTCGACAAGAACGGCCACCAGACGCAACGCCCGACGGTCTACGAGCTCGACCTGAAATCACCGGCAGCGTTCGCGCTGGCCGATGGTTTCGACGTGAAGCCGGGTGACGTGGTGTTCGCGTCGGCCGCCGGTGTCACCCGCTGGAATCGCTTCCTCAGCCAGTTGTTGCCGCTCACGAGCGCCCTGAGCGCCGCCGCATCGAGCAACTACTACATCAACACCACGAAGTAGGGGTTCCGGACTTGCCGGAGAAGGGCGCCATGCGGCGCCCTTTTTCGTGCATCGCCTGGTGCCCGGTGCGTGCCGTGGTCATTCGGCCCGCTGTACGGCCCGCGCGTTGTCATCCCGGTCCTTCACGAATCGCGTGAAGAGGTCGTGGATGCGCCGGTATTCGTCGTACCAGTCGTCGGCGTGCTGGAAATCGTGGCGTTCCATCGGGTACAGCGAAATCCAGAAGTTCGTCTTGTGCAGTTCGATGAAACGCTGGTACAGGCGGATCGAATCGCCCGGCATCACGTTGTTGTCGATCAGGCCGTGGTTGATCAACAACGGGTCCTGGAGGTTCTTCGCATATTCGATCGGCGAGGAAACCTTGTAGGCCTCGGGGTCGAGCTGCGGCGTGTTCAGGATGTCCGAGGTGTAGCCGTCGTTGTAGCTCGTCCAGTCCGACGGCGGACGTTGCGCGGCGCCCGCGGCGAATTCGCCCGGTGCGCGCAGCAATGCCATCTCGGTCATGAAGCCGCCGTAGGAGCCGCCGTAGATGCCGACGCGCGCCGGATCGACGTGGTGGTCCTTCACCAGCCATGCCTTGCCGTCCAGCAGGTCTTCCAGTTCCGGATGGCCCATGTGCCGGTAGATCGCGTCGCGCCAATCACGGCCGTAACCGGCCGAGCCGCGGTAATCCATGTCGAGCACGACATAGCCTTCCTGCGTCAGCAGGTTGTTGAACATCTGCTCGCGGAAGTAGTACGACCAGTTCTTGTCCACATCCTGCAGGTAACCGGCGCCGTGCACGAACAACACCGCCGGGTGCGTGTGCGACGCGTCGTAGTCTTTCGGCTGGTAGAACTTGGCCCAGATGCCGAAATGGCCGTGGCTCGATGGCACTTTCACGAATTGCGGTTCCACCCACGTGGACGACAGCGCCTTGTACTCCGGCGTGCGGGTGTCGGTGAGTTCGTGCGGGTTGCTGCCGTCGGTGTCCACCACCGCGAGCTGCGGCGGCACGTAGGCGCTGGAATGCAGCACCGCGAGCTTCGATCCGTCCGGCGAAAGCATGAAGTCGTCCGTGCCTTCGAAGTGCGTCACCTGTTCCAGCGCGCCGCCCGCAACGGGCACGCGGTACACGTCGTAGTCATAAGGCGCCTGCTTGTTGGCACGCACGTAGAACCACTTGCCATCCGGCGACACCACCGGCGTGGAAACTTCGAAACCGGAGGCGGTCAGTGCGCGCGCCTTGCCGTCGAGCGGCTTCACGAACAGCTGCGCGTAGCCCGATGCTTCCGATTCGAACCACAGCGTGCGGTTGTCGGGCAACCAGCCGAGGTCGTTGAAGCTCCAGTTGATCCAGGCGGGATCGGTCAGGCGATCCTGCGTCACCAGCTTGTGGCCGGCGAAGTCCACGCTGGTGATCCAGCGATCCTTGTGGTCGTTGGCGACCAGTTCCACGGCGAGCTGGCCGCCGTCCGCGCTCCACACGATTGCGGGATAACCCGATTCGCCGACCATGACGAAATTGATCGACACCGGCCGTGTCCTGGGCGCCGCCAGCGCGGCCGCTTCGTCGTCGTGGCCTTCCTTCTTCAGCTGCGCAATGCGTTTCGCACGCAGTGCGTGCAACGGGTCGTCGTGGATGCCGGGCAGATCGTCCACCGACAGCGGATACTGCTTGTGCGCCAGCAGGTCCAGCAGCAGCAGCGATTGGGGCGCGGGATTGTTGTGGCCCACGTAGGTGCGCGCGTTTTCGGTTTCGGGGTAGCCGGAATCATTGACGTAATGCACCACCACGGGGTGCTTGCCGCGCTGGTACGACTTCGGCACCGTCACCACCAGCATCCAGCGCGCGTTCGGCGACAGCGAGGTCATCATCACCCGCACCTTGTCGCCGAGCCAGAACGGTGCCGCGGCGCGCGCGGGATTTTCCGCGTCCAGCTTGTCATCGTGCTCGCGCACCGCGTCCTTGTCGGCCTTGTCCGCGCGCAGCGTCGAGAACAGGCTGAGCTGCAGGCGTTCCATCTGGTCGGGCTTGGCGTCGGCGGGATTGTCTTCCAGCTTCAGTGTTGCCGCCGGCGCAACCACGCCGGTCGAAGCATTCCAGACGTACCAGTCGTTGTTCTGGCTCCAGCTCACCAGGTTGCCATCCGCAGAGATTTGCAAACCGAACTTGCCGGCGTCGTCGCGGGTAACCTGGCGCGTCGCGCCGGTCGCAACGTCGCGCACGAACACGTCGCCATGATGGATGTACGCCGCGCGATCACGCGCGTGGTCGAACACCGCGGGGCCATCTGCGCCTGCGAGTTCGGGGCCGCCCAATTTGACCGGCGTGCCGCCCGCGGCGGAGACGCGATACAGGTCGCGGATCGACGAGCCCTTGCGCTTCAGCTTGAAGTAAACGCTGCGACCGTCCACGCTCCAGTATTCGTCTTCCACCGGTGGTCCGATCCAGTCGGGATCGGCCATGATCTCATCAAGCGTGAGCCTGTGCGCCGTGTCCGTGGGAGCCACGGATGCGGTGTCCCGCGGCGCGGTGGCGAGTGCGCCCGCACTGACCAGAAGACAAGCCAGGCCGGCAACGGCGATGCGATTCATGGCGGGATCCCCCGAACAAAAAGTCGAAGCGTAGCCACACGCGATTCGCCCGCGCAAGCGCCAAAAGTCCCGGCGGCGCGGCTTTCCACCGCCATGGCGCCACGCGGACGCCGGCGTTACCCTGCCGCCATCCTCCGATCGGGAATATCGCCATGCGTCGCATTTCCCTGCTTGCCGGATTCGGCTTCGCCCTGCTGTCCGGCGTTGCCTGCGCGCAGACACTGCCTGCAACCGGCGCCGGTTTGGACCAGTCGTTGATCGACACCCGCCAATCGGCACCCGCGATGCTGCCGCCGACCGCCACGCACGATGTCACGGAAACCTTTTTCGGCAGCGTGGTGCACGACCCGTATCGCTGGCTCGAAGACGCCGGCGCGCCCGCGGTGAAGCAGTGGATCGCGGCGCAGAACGCCCACACCGAAAAAGTGATGGATGGTTTCAGGGACGCCAGGGCCATCGCGAAGCGCGTCGGCGAATTGGCGCTGACGTCCACCCAGCAATTCGGTCCCGAAATCGTGGGCGGCACCTTGTTCTACATGCGCCAGACGCCGCCGCAGCCGCAGGCGGTGCTGGTGGCGCAAGGCTGGCCGGGTGGAGCCGTGGAAGTGCTGGTCGATCCGAATGCGATGGCGGGTACGCCCGCGATCACGGACTTCTGGCCATCGCCCGACGGCAAATACGTCGCCTACGGCACCGCCGAAGGTGGCACCGAGGAAACCACGATCCGTTTCATCGACGTCGCGACGGGCAAGACCCTTCCCGATGCCTTGCCGTACGCGGGTGGCGGTACCACGCCGCAGGCCCTGGTGTGGGACGCCGGCGGCAAGGGCGTGACTTACGTGCGCCTGCCTTCTGGCGTACCGTCCGATCAATCGCAATTCAATGCCGCGCTTTACCACCACGTACTCGGCAGCGACGCGAAGAAAGACACGCTGGAGTTCGGCAAGGGCCTGTCGAAAGTGGCCGAGTACACGTTGCTCGGTTCCGCGGATGGCAAGCGTGCTGCCGCGCTGATGCATGCCGGCGACGGCGCGCCCGATGAGGTTTATCTGCGAAACGGTGATGGTCCATGGAAGCGGGCGCTCGGCACCGAAGCGAACGTGCGTGCCGCTTCGGAGGTGAACCAGGGCGCGGCATGGGATGGCGACCGGTTATTGGTGATCGCTTACCAGGATGCACCGCGCGGCAAGTTGCTGGCGCTGGATGCGGATGGGAAGTCCGCACTGCTGGTGCCGCAGGGTGATTGGGCGATGCATTCGGTCGCGCCGATCAAGGGCGGTTTCCTCATCACCGAAGTGCGGGGTCCCGATTGGCGCGTGCAGCAATACGGCGCAAACGGCAGGTTCGTGCGCACCGTGGCATTGCCGAAGACCGGCATCGGTGTCGGCACGATCGCGAGCAGTGCGGGTTCCAGCCAGGCGCTGATCACGTATTCAGGCTGGACGGTTCCGACGCGCTGGGCCGAGTACGACGGCGCGAAAGGCACGCTGAAGACGGTGTTCGCGGTCAAGCCCGCCGCCGATTATTCGCAGGTGGTCACCTATCGGCTCGATGCCACTTCAAAAGACGGCACGAAAATTCCGGTGACGTTGATCGCGCTCAAAGGCGTGAAGCCGAACGGCGCGCGCCCGACGATCCTGTACGGCTATGGCGGTTACGGCATCACCTCGGCGCCGCGTTTCCTCGGACCGACGCTGGCGTGGCTGGAACGCGGCGGCGTGTATGCGGTCGCCAACATCCGCGGCGGCGGCGAATTCGGCGAGGGCTGGCATGCCGATGGCATGTTGTCGAAGAAGCAGAACGTCTTCGATGATTTTTACGCAGCCGCGCAAACGCTGGTCGCGAAACATTGGACGGATCCCGCGCACCTGGGCATCCTCGGTGGTTCCAACGGTGGCCTGTTGATGGGCGCCGCGTTGACGCAGCATCCGTCGGAGTATCGCGCGGTGGTGTCGCTGGTCGGCATCTACGACATGCTGCGCGCCGAGCTGTGGCCCAATGGCCAGTACAACATCTCGGAATACGGCACGGTGACGAAGCGGCCCGATTTCGAATGGCTGCGCGCCTATTCGCCGTTGCAGAACGTGAAGCCGCGCACCGCCTATCCGGCGGTGCTGCTGATCACCGGTGTCAACGATCCGCGCGTCGCGCCGTGGCAGTCGCGCAAGTTCGCGGCGGCGCTGCAGGCCGCCACCACGTCGAACGATCCGGTATTGTTGCTGACGCGTATGAACGAAGGCCATGGCGTCACGGCATCGTTCAGCCAACGCGTCGGCAATGCGGCGGCGACGATGGCGTTTTTCGCACAGGAGCTGGGACTGCCGGCGCAACCGTTGGAGCAGGCGAAGTGACGCTGGAAAGCGTGGAACTCGAAACCGCAGCCGATCCGCGCTGCGCGGTGATCTGGCTCCACGGCCTCGGCGCCGATGGCCACGACTTCGTACCCATCGTGCCGCAACTGGTGCGGCCGGAATGGCCGGCACTGCGTTTCGTGTTCCCGCATGCACCGGTGCGGCCCATCTCGCTCAACGGCGGCCTGCCGATGCGCGCGTGGTATGACATCGCCGGTTTCGACCTCGCGCAACGGCAGGACGAGGCCGGTATCCGCGCATCGATCGGCGAAGTCGAAGGATTGATCGCGCGGGAAATGGAGCGCGGCGTGCCGATCGCCAACATCGTGTTGGCGGGCTTTTCCCAGGGAGGTGCGATCGCGCTGGCTTCCGGTTTGCGGCACGCGAACGAACTCGCGGCGATCGTCGCGCTGTCCACTTATCTGCCGATCGCCGAAGTGACCGCGGACGAGCGCCACGCCGCGAACACCGCGACGCCGATCTTCATGGGTCATGGCGCGTTCGATCCGGTCGTGCCGCGTTACCTCGGCGAGCGCTCGCGCGACCATCTGCGCGAATGGGGCTACCGCGTCGACTGGCACAGCTATCCGATGGCGCACCAGGTGTGTCCGCAGGAGATTGCCGACCTTGCGGATTT
>DATEKI010000037.1:0-7185 GCA_035277545.1 Rhodanobacteraceae bacterium
TCGCTGCAACGCCTCGACCAGTTGCTGCGGTCGGACAGCCTGACCTACAACGCCGACACCACCGCCTACGATGCCGAAGGCCACGTGCGTTACCAGGAACGCGGGATGCTGTTCTCGGCGGACAACATGCGCGGCACCACCGACCCCGAATACGGGGTCGCCAACCACGTGCAGTACCAGTTGCTGACCTCGCGCGGCAACGGCGTCGCCAGCCAGGCGATCATGCTCGACCAGGATCGCGACAAGCTGCACGACTTGACGTACTCGACGTGCGACCTCCACAACCGCGTATGGGAGATCACGGCGAAGACCATGACGATGGACCGCGACGAGGGCGTCGGCCGCGCCCACGACGTGACCATGCGCCTCAAAGGCGTGCCGTTCCTGTGGCTGCCGTACCTGCGCTTCCCGATCGACAAGCAGCGCCAGACCGGTTTCCTGTATCCGTCGTTCGGCAGCCGCAGCCGGGCGGGCTTCTTCGCTTCGATCCCGTTCTACTGGAATATCGCGCCGAACTACGACGCCACGTTCACGCCGACATGGTTTGCCAACCGCGGCGGCATGCTGGACAGCCAGTTCCGCTACCTCACTCCGATCACGAAGGGCGAGGTCGATTTCGATTACATGCCCCACGACAAGGTTGCCGACCGCAGCCGCTGGTTCCTGACCCTGGGCAACCAGACGAACCTGCCCCTGGGCATGCAGTGGAACACCTCGCTCAGGCGCGCCAGCGACAGCGCCTGGTTCCAGGACTTCGGCCAGAACCTGACCACGTCCACGGTGACACTGCTGGCCTCGTCGTCCTACGTCACCAAGGCGACCGATTGGTGGAACGCCGGCATCGGCGCAGACTGGTACCAGATCGTCACCCCGGGGCTGCCGAACACGGCCGCCCCGTACCGCCGGATGCCGCGGCTGTTCTTCAATGCCGATCGGCCGATCGGCGGACCGGGCGGTCCCGAGTGGGGCATCAACGCCGAAGCGGTGCGGTTCGTCAAACCCGAAGCCGTCGGCGGCGATCGCTTCGATTTCTACCCCTACCTCGCCTGGCCCTTGCAAGGCGCGGCGTGGTTCCTGCGGCCGGAAGTCGGCGTCCGCTACACCGCCTACAACCTGCCGCAACCGGTGGCGGGCAGCGATACGCAACATCCCTCGCGCACCACCCCGATCTTCGACGTCGATGCCGGACTGGTCTTCGAACGCGACGTGCACCTGTTCGGCAGCGACTACACCCAGACGCTGGAACCACGCATCTATTACCTGCGCGTGCCATACCGCAACCAGAACGACCTGCCGCTGTTCGACACCCAGCCGCTCACGTTCGATTTCTGGCAGCTTTTCACCACCAACAGTTTCAGCGGCGCCGACCGCCAGATGAATGCCAACGACCTGTCGCTGGCGCTGACCACGCGCTTCCTGGATTCGGACGGGGTGGAACGCGTTTCCGCCAGCATCGGCCAGATCCGCTATTTCGACCCGCAGAAGGTGACGCTGTATCCCGGCGGCAAGGCGGTCGATTACTCCGGCTCCAACTACGTCGCCAACCTGACGGTCTCGCTCAACGACAACTGGCGCCTGACCTCGTCGCAGCAGTGGAACCCCAACACCAGCGAGACCGACGTTTCCACCGTGGGCCTGCAGCGCCGCCTGTGGGGCGACGGCATCGTCAATTTCGATTACCGCTACCGGCGCGGCCTGCTCGAACAGGCCGACATGTCGGCGGAGGTGCCGGTGGGCGCGGCGTGGAAGCTGGTCGGCGGCTACACGTATTCGCTGCGCGACAAGCGCGCGGTCGACGCCTTTGCCGGCATCGAATGGGACAGTTGCTGCACCTCGGTGCGCCTGCTGACGCGGCACTACGTGTACGACTTCAAGGGCGATTCCAACAACGCCATCATGTTCGAAATCGAGTTCAAGGGTCTCGGAGCCTACGGCGAGCGCACCGGCACCTTCCTGCGCAATGCTATTCTTGGCTATCAGTAGCCCCGGCCGGCCCCATTGCGGGTCGGCTGAACCTCAACTTTTCCACTCTCGGCGCTGTCCAATCCAGCTGCCGCCCGGCAAACCGCCCGGAACGCTGCCCTTCGATCCCGGTCACCCATGACGAACATGAAACCATTGCACCTTGCCAGCCTGGCCATGACATTCGTGGCTGCGGCATTCGCCCTGCCCGCCTCCGCACAACTGCTCAGCCCCAACGCGCCGCCCGCCACCAGTGCTCCGCCCGCCGCGCTGCCCGGCCTGCAGGCGCCCGCGTCGAACCAGATCCAGCCGTTGGACCGGATCATCGCGGTGGTGAACGACGGGGTGATCATGCAGAGCCAGCTCAACCAGACCATGGGTACGGTGGCGCACCAGATCCAGCAATCCGGCGGCAAGGTGCCGCCCATGGACGTGCTGGCCAAGCAGGTGCTGCAGCGGTTGATCCTCAACCAGTTGCTGGTGCAGAAGGCGCATGACAACGGCGTCCGCGTGTCGGATGACCAGGTCGATGCCGCGGTCGCCAACATTGCGCAACAAAACAAGATGAGCGTGCCGCAAATGCAGGCCGCCATGCAGCAGGAAGGCGTGGACTACGGCTCGTTCCGCGACCAGTTGCGCGACCAGTTGCTGGTGCACGCCTTGCAGCAGCAGGTCATGCAGCAATCCGCGCAGGTGTCCGATGCGGAAATCGACAACCTGATCGCCAGCCCGGCGTTCAAGCAGGGCGAGGTGCACCTGGCGCGGATCCTGGTCGGATTGCCCGAAGGCGCCGACGCCACACAGATCGCCGCCGCGCAATCCAAGGCCGACAAGATCGAGGGCGACCTGAAGGCGGGCAAGGATTTTGCCACGCTGGCGGTCAGCGATTCCAGCGCACCCGAAGCGCTGGATGGCGGCGACCTGGGTTGGCGCCGCGTGGACGAACTGCCGCCGGCGGTCCAGCAGATCGTCAATTCGTTGCAACCGGGTGGCTTCACCGAGCCCCTGCGCGACGCGTCGGGCTTCACCATCCTCAAGCTCGAAGGCAGGCGTGAACCGGGCGACAAGCAGATCGTCACCGAATTCCATGCCCTGCACCTGATGATCAAACCCACCGCGGTGCTGAGCGAGCAGGGCGCGAAGGACAAGATCGAGAAGCTGTACAACGAAATCGTCAACCAGCATGCCGATTTCGCCAAGCTGGCCAAGCAGGATTCCGATGATCCCACCACCGCCAACGCCGGCGGCGACATGGGCTGGTTCGCGCAGGACGACTGGGGTTCGGAGGTCGGCAAGATGCTCACGGGCATGCAACCGGGCCAGGTCACGCAGCCGTTCAGGAGCCCGGATGGCTCGTGGCACATCATCAAGCTGCTCGGCACCCGCCAGGCCGACAAGAGCAAGGACATCGAGCGCGCACAGGCGCGCCAGGCCATCGCCGAGCGCAAGGGCCGGCAGGCTTACGAGCAGTTCCTGCGCGACATCGAATCGTCGGCCTACATCAGCATCCGGGTTCCGGAGTTGGCCGACGCCGATCCGTACTCGAACGACGCAGCCAAATGACCACCGGGCCGGCTACGCGCCGGTCCACGCTTCTCCCGCGGCTCGCCGTCACCAGTGGCGACCCCGCGGGCGTCGGCCCGGAACTGGTCGCGCGACTGGCGGCCTCGCCGCTCGCCGCCGACCTCATCGCGATCAGTGATGTCGGCCTGCTGCAACGCGCCGCGCGCCGCTGCGGCATCGCGCTGAAACTCGAAGCCGACGATGGCCAGCCGCGCAACCTGCGCGCAGCCGGAAGCCTGCGGCTCATCGACGTGCCACTGCGCGCGGAGGAAGTCCCCGGCCGGCTCGACCCGCGCAATGCCTTCCACGTGTTGAACACGCTGGCGCAGGCTGCGGACGGCTGCCTTGGCGGTTCGTTCGACGGCGTGGTGACGGCACCGGTGCAGAAATCGGTGATCAACGATGCCGGCGAGTCCTTCACAGGCCATACTGAATTCTTCGCGCAACGCGCTGAGTGCGACGTGGTGATGATGCTCGCATCGCCCGGGTTGCGCGTCGCGCTCGCCACCACGCACCTGCCGCTCGCTCGCGTGCCGGCCGCGATCACGCGCGAATCGCTGGCGCGCACGCTGCGCATCGTGCATGCGGAGCTGATCGCGAAATTCGGGATCACGTGGCCGCGTATCGCGGTGCTGGGCCTGAACCCGCACGCGGGCGAAGGCGGGCACCTCGGCCACGAGGAACTCGACACGATCGTTCCCGCGCTCGATGCGCTGCGCGGCAAAGGCATGCAGCTGGTCGGGCCGCTGCCCGCCGATACCGCGTTCGTGCCGGCGATGCGCACTCGCTACGACGCGGTGCTGGCGATGTACCACGACCAGGCGCTGCCGGTGCTGAAATCGGAGGCATTCGACCGCACCGTCAACATCACGCTCGGATTGCCGTTCATCCGCACCTCGGTCGACCACGGCACCGCACTCGATCTCGCCGGCACGGGCCGCGCCGATCCGGCCAGCATGTTCGCGGCAGCGGAGATGGCGTTGCAGCTTTCCGCGATCGCCCTCCGGGAGGGCGCGGCGCACAGCGCCGGGTGAGGGGTTGCGCTCGCCATGTCCCGCCCCAAAAAACATTACGGCCAGCACTTCCTGCACGAACGCGGAATCATCGAACGCATCGTCGCGGCGATCGCCCCGCGGCCGGACGATCGCATCGTCGAAATCGGCCCCGGCGAAGGCGCGCTCACGCTTCCGCTACTGAAAGCCGCCGGGCATCTGACCGCGATCGAACTGGACACCGATTTGATCGAACCGCTGCGCGCGCGCGCCGCAGGCGTGGGCGAACTCGACATCATCCACGCCGACGTGCTGAAGGTGGACCTGACCGCGCTGGCGAACGGCGGCAAGCTGCGCCTTGCGGGCAACCTGCCCTACTACGTGTCCAGCCCGATCCTGTTCCACTGCCTCGGCGCAGCCGGCGCGATCACCGACATGCACTTCATGTTGCAGAGGGAAGTGGTCGACAGGATGGCCGCGGCGCCCGGCAGCAAGGTCTATGGCCGGTTGTCGGTGATGCTGCAACTGGTGTGCAAGGTCGAACCCTTGCTGCGGGTCGCGCCGGGCGCGTTCCGGCCTCCGCCCAGGGTCGAATCGTCCGTTGTGCGATTGACACCGCTGCCGCCCGCGCAATGCCCCGACTCCGCACTTTCGGCGAAGATCGATGCGGTGGTCCGCGCGGCCTTCAACCAGCGCCGCAAGACGCTTTCCAATGCATTGCGCGGACTGCTCGATGCGGATGCGATCCGCGCGGCCGGCATCGATCCGCGCGCGCGCGCGGAAGACATCGCGCCCGCAGGTTTCGTGGCGCTGGCACGCCATGTGACTTCCGACAGCTTGCAGCCTGGGCCGGAACTCGCACACAATGACGACCAATGAGTCCGCGACCCACCACCGAAAAGCCGAGCAAGCCGCGCGAGCCCGAGCCGCATGCGATCGAGATCGAGGTGGACGCGCGCTACGTGGCCGAGCAATCCAAGCCGGAAACCAACCGTTACGTGTTCGCGTACGAAATCACGCTGCGCAACCTGGGGATGATGCCGGCCCGCCTGCAATCGCGGCATTGGGTCATCACCGACGCCAACGGCAAGGTCGAGGAAGTGCGCGGCGAAGGCGTCGTCGGCGAGCAGCCGCGCCTGCAACCGGGTGAAAGCTACAGCTACACCTCAGGCGCGATACTCGAAACCCAGGTCGGCACCATGCGCGGCACTTATCTGTTCCACGCCGATGACGGCACCGACTTCGAGGCTCCGATCCCCGAGTTCGTGTTGTCGGTACCACGAACCCTCCACTGACCACGGATACCGGCGCACATGGCCATCTACGCGATCGGCGATGTGCAGGGTTGCTACCCGGAACTGCAGCGGCTGCTGGAACGCCTGCGCTTCGACCCTTCCGTGGACCGCCTCTGGTTTTGCGGCGACCTGGTCAATCGCGGCGGTGAATCGCTGGAAGTCCTGCGGCTGATCCACGGCCTGCGCGAACACAGCATCGTGACGCTCGGCAACCATGACCTCAGCCTGCTCGCGATCGCGGTGCGCGAACCGGAGGCACGTGCACGCACCAATCCGGACCTGCGCCGGGTCCTTGAAGCCGAGGACTCGACCATCCTCGTCGACTGGCTGCGCTCGCAATCCATGCTGCACCACGACGCGTCGCTCGACTTCACGCTGGTGCACGCGGGACTGGCGCCATCGTGGACGCTGAAGCAGGCACTGCACATCGCCCATGAAGTCGAACGCACGCTGCGCGGACCCGCCCATCGCGGCCTGCTGCAACGCATGTTCGGCAATCGTCCTGCGCGCTGGTCCTCGAAGCTGCACGGCCAGGACCGCCTGCGTGCCGCCATCAACATCTTCACCCGCATGCGTTATTGCGATGCGAACGGACGCATCGATTTCGACGCCAAGGGCGCACCCGGCTCGCAACGCGCGGGCCTGTATCCGTGGTACGAAGTGCCCGGGCTGAAATCGCGCGACACCCGCATCGTGTGCGGGCATTGGTCGGCGCTCGGGCGCTTCGCCGGCCTCGGCATTTACGCCATCGACACGGGCTGCGTGTGGGGCGGCAAATTGACCGCGCTGCGTCTCGACGGCGAGGAACCGCAGTTCATCGCGGTGGATGCGGAGCCGCATCGCGTGCGCCAATAGCAGCCGCGGGCTTGATACAGCGTTTTAAACGCTCTAAATTTTTAGAACGTTTGGAAGAGCGTGCCCATGAAAACCATCGAAATTGACGACGACATCTACGCCTATCTGTTGTCCAGAACAGCCGCGATCGGTGAAACAGCCAGCAGCATCCTGCGTCGCGAGGTGCCGAGCCTTTCTCACACAAATAAACAGCAACAACCCAGCGCGGTCTCCGAGGGACCGCATCACGAGCTGAGAGATCTGCTCGCCAGTTCGAAAATGAAAGCGTGGAATAGCACCGACAAGTACCTTTTGGTTTTGAGCGAAGCTTACAAACAAAAGAAGCCTGATTTCGAAAAAATTCTCCCTCTTCGTGGACGGGACCGTCGGTACTTTGCCGGAAGCGAGGCCGAAATTGAGCGATCCGGTGTCAGCACAGCGCCGAAACGGATTCCGGAATCACCCTATTGGGCTCTTACAAACCTGACAACATCGAACAAGCAATCAGTGCTTCGGCAAGCTCTGAGGCTCTTGAACTA
>DATEKI010000038.1:0-10842 GCA_035277545.1 Rhodanobacteraceae bacterium
GGCGCGCAGCAACCAGAAGGCGCTGATGGGCGCGACCATCCTGACCGTGGTGGGCGGCTCGCTCGCGCTCGGCGACCAGGACAAGCTGGGCGACACGTTCTGGCGCTCGCTGGATTCGATGGCGGTGTCGTCGGCGCTGGCACAAGGCGGCAAGTGGATTTTCCAGCGTGAACGCCCCTCGCAGACCAGTGATCCGGACATGTGGTTCAAGGGCACGCGTTACCAGAGCTTCCCCAGCGGCGAAGTCACGGCGATCGCCGGCGCGGTGACACCATTCGTCGTCGCCTACGGCCACGATCACCCCGCCGTGTACGCGCTGGAACTGCTGCCGCTCTACGACGCCATCGCGCGCGTGAAGACGCGCGGCCATTGGCAGAGCGACGTGCTGGTCGGCTGGGCCCTCGGCACGGGCGTCGGCATCTGGGCCGCGCATCGCGACTCACCCCTGATCCTGGGCTGGCTGCCTGGCGGTTTCCAGGTGGGGTTCATCCATCGCTTCTGAGTGCGCCACCGGTCGGCAGCGGACCCCGCGGGATCGCGCACCGGTCCCCGTTTTTCCGATTCGCGCAGACATGCCTCCACGCTACGCCTTGAATTTCGCCACCGACATCGAGGATGTTCGACGCCGCACGACCGCGCGGATGATGCGCGGCGTGTTTCGTTCAGGCAACGTGGGCAGCGCGAGGCTGCCGCGTACCGGCATCCATCGCATCCTCGTTTGCCGCAGCGTGCACACCCTGGGCGACTCGCTCACCCTCACGCCATTGCTTGCGGAACTGGCCGACGCTTATCCGGGCGCGGAGGTGGATATCCTGAGCGGCTGCCCGGTGGCCGATGCATTGTTCGACACGTTTCCGAACGTGCACGCCGTGTACCGGATGCCGCGGCACGTCGCGGGCCACCTGCTGGCGACCGCGCGCACCCTGCACGCGGTGCGCCGCAAGCATTACGACCTCGTCATCGATCCCGATCCGCAATCGCAGTCGGGCCGGCTGCTGGCCCTGTCGGCGCACGCCACTTTTTCGCTGGGTTACGTCGGCCCGAAGAAAAGCGGCACGCTCACGCACGGCGTCGCGATTCCCACCGCGATCCACCACAAGGCCATGACGCCGGTCTACCTGCTGCGCAACGCGACCGGGGAGGACCCCGAAGCCCGCCCGTATCCGCAGCCCGGCATCATATTGAGTGATGCAGAACTGGAATGCGGACGCCGCACGCTCGTGCGCCTCGCGCCGCAGGGTCCTGCATCGGAACCGGACGGTCCCCGCGTCGGCATTTTCGCCAATGCCACGCGCAACAAGTTGCTGGCAGGCGACTGGTGGCAGGCGTTCATCGAGGCGTTCCGGTCGGACCTGCCCGGCTGCCGGATCGTGGAAGTCCTGCCGGCGTTCGGAAAATCGATGCTGGACGACCGCTTCCACTGCTACTACTCCAGCGACGTGCGCAAGATGGCGGCCGTGATCGCCAACATGGACGCGTTCGTGAGTGCGGACTGCGGCGTGATGCACCTGGCCTGGGCCACCGGCACGCCCACGGCCGGATTGTTCAATGTCACCAATCCGGCCGAATGGGGGCCGTTCGGTCCGCGGATGGGTGCCCTGCCGCTGGACGATGCGACGCCCGCCGAAATCGCGCACCGAACCGTGGAGCGGCTCGGGTTGCGCACATGACGTGCGTCCCGATCAACCGCCCGCGCGCAGCATCTGCAACGCCTGGTTGAACGTGGCGCTCGGCCGCATCGCGGCGCTCACCTTGTCCATGTCGGGCCGGTAATAGCCGCCAAGTTCCACCGGCTTGCCCTGCGCACCGTTCAATTCGCCGACGATGGTGTCTTCGGCGGCTTCGAGCGTGTCCGCCAGTTTGCCGAACGTTGCCGCCAGTCCGGCGTCGTCCTTCTGGCTGGCCAGCGCGCGCGCCCAGTACATCGCAAGGTAGAAGTGGCTGCCGCGGTTGTCGATTTCGCCGACCTTGCGCGCGGGCGACTTGTCGTTTTCGAGGAAACGCCCGATCGCACTGTCCAGCGCGTCCGCCAGCACCTTCGCACGCGCGTTGTCGAAGGCGCGCGCAAGGTGTTCCAGCGACGCGCCCAGCGCGAGGAACTCGCCCAGCGAGTCCCAGCGCAGGTAATCCTCGGCCACGAACTGCTGCACGTGCTTGGGCGCCGAACCGCCCGCGCCGGTTTCGAACAGGCCGCCACCGGCCATCAGCGGCACGATCGACAGCATCTTGGCGCTGGTGCCGAGCTCCATGATCGGGAACAGATCCGTCAGGTAATCTCGCAGCACGTTGCCGGTGACCGAGATGGTGTCCTCACCCTTGCGGATGCGCGCAAGTGAATGCCGCATCGCGTCTTCCGGCGACATGATGCGGATGTCGAGGCCGCCGGTGTCGTGGTCCTTCAAATAGCGTTCGACCTTGGCGATCACCTGTGCATCGTGCGCGCGATGCCTGTCGAGCCAGAACACGGCGGGCGTCGCCGACAGCCGCGCGCGCGACACGGCCAGCTTCACCCAGTCCGCGACCGGCGCGTCCTTGGTCTGGCACATGCGCCAGATGTCGCCGGTTTCGACCTTGTGCTCGAAGATCGCCTTGCCGTCCTGGTCGATGACACGTACCACGCCGCCGACCGGCATCTGGAAGGTCTTGTCGTGCGAGCCGTATTCCTCGGCCTTGTCGGCCATCAGGCCGACATTGGGCACGCTGCCCATGGTGGCGGGGTCGAACGCACCGTGGGCCTTGCAGTCCTCGATCATCACCTCGTAGATGCCCGCGTAGCTGCGGTCGGGAATGATGGCCTTGCAATCCTGGCGCTCGCCCCCGGCATTCCACATCTTGCCCGAGTCGCGGATCATCGCCGGCATCGACGCATCGATGATGACGTCGGACGGCACGTGCAGGTTGGTGATGCCCTTGCCGGAATCGACCATCGCGAGCGCCGGGCGCCTGGCGTACTCGGCCTCGATGTCGGCCTTGATCGCCTGCTGCTGGTCTTCCGGCATTTTCGCGAGACAGGCGTAAAGGTCACCCAGCCCGTTGTTCGGATTGAAGCCGGTCTGCTTCAGCGCATCGCCATGCGCAGTCAGCACGTCGCGGAAGTATTCCTCCACCACCACCCCGAACATGATGGGGTCGGATACTTTCATCATGGTGGCCTTGAAGTGCACCGAGAACAGCACGCCGGACGCGCGCGCGTTGGCGATCTGCGCATCGATGAACGCGGCCAGCGCGCGGCGTGACATCACCGCGGCATCGACGATCTCGCCGGCCTGCACCTTGATGCCTTCCTTCAACGCGTACTGCTTGCCGTCGGCGCCGTCCAGCACGATCTTCAAGGCACCTGCTTTTGCAAGCGTCGCCGATTCTTCGGTGCCATAGAAATCGTCGGCGTCCATGTGCGCGACATGGGTTTTGGAATCCGCGCTCCACTTGCCCATCCTGTGCGGGTGCTTGCGCGCGTAATCCTTCACCGATGCGGGCGCGCGCCGGTCGGAATTGCCCTGGCGCAGCACGGGATTCACCGCGCTGCCCTTCACCTTGTCGTAGCGCGCCTTGATGTTGATTTTCTCGACATCACCGCGCGGCTCGTCCGGGTAGTCCGGAAGCGCATAACCCCTGGCCTGCAATTCCTTGATGGCCGCCTTCATCTGCGGCAGCGAGGCCGAGATGTTGGGCAACTTGATGATGTTCGCTTCCGGCACCAATGCCAGCTTGCCGAGTTCGGCCAGGTCATCGGCCACCTTCTGCCCGTCCTTCAGCACGTCGGGAAACTGCGACAGGATGCGCCCCGCCAGCGAAATGTCGCGTGTCTCCAGCTCGACGCCCGCCGATCCGGTGAATGCCTCGATGATGGGCAGCAGCGAAGCGGTAGCCAGGAACGGCGCCTCGTCGGTCAGGGTATAGATGATCTTGGACATGCAAGGCTCCGTGGACGCAACGTGCAAACCGCCATTGTCGCGGGTTGTCTGCGTCCCGCCAAGCGGCAAGCAGGCCCTGAAGGAACTTGCAGCCGTGTCCTGCGATCATTGGAGGATGCGCATCCTCCCCATCACGCTTGCCTTGCTGACCGCCTGCGCCGGTGCGTCCGCGCAAACCACGGCGGCAACCGCGCCGTCCACCCGGTCGGTTCCAGCACCATCGATCACCACCCTGCAGACGGTCACCGTCACCGGCGTGATGCCGGGCCCGGGCCTGTGGAAGGTCACGCACGGCGATCACGTGCTGTGGATCCTCGGCGTGGTGCCGACGTTGCCTGCCGGCATCGAATGGCGCTCGACCCAGGTCGCGCAAACCATCGCCGCGTCGCAAGTGGTATTGGATGGGCCCGACGTGAAGCTGAAAGTCGATACCAACTGGTTCGGCAAGCTGTTCCTGTTGCCGTCGGTGTACCGCGCGCAGCGCAACGCCGACGGCAAGACCCTGCACGACGTCCTGCCGCCCGCCACCTACGCGCGGTGGTACCACGCCCGTCAACGCTACTTCGGTGACGATTACTCGGTCGAACGTTATCGTCCGATCGTCGCTGCCTTCAAACTGATGGGCAAGGCGATGAAGGCGAACGGCTTGCGCAATAGCGGCGAAGTCACCGGCTCGGTGGCGGCGATGGCCAAGCAGGACGGCGTGCAGGTCGTGAAGCCCGATACCACGCTGGAGATCAAGGAGCCGCGCCAGGCGGTCAAGGCATTCGCGGCGTCCAACCTGGACGGCATCGCCTGCCTCGATGTGGTGCTGGATGCGATCGAGCACGAACTGCCCAACTTCCGTGCACGCGCCAACGCGTGGGCGACCGGCGACATCGACACCTTGCGCAAGGTGCCGGAAGGCGCGTATCGCGACACCTGCCGTTCCACGATCACCGGCGCGGGCTTCGCCAGGACGCTAGGCATCGACAACCTGCCGAGGCGCGTCGAGGGGGCGTGGTTGGCGGCCGCGGATGCCGCACTGGCCTCGAATGCGCAAAGTTTCGCGGTGTTGCCGATGCACGATCTGCTCGATCCGAAAGGCTATCTCGCGGCGTTGCAGGCGCGCGGTTACGTCGTGACCGCGCCGGATGCGGAGCTTGCCGGCGACCCGGCTTCGGCGGGCAGCACCGCACCCGCGCCCGCATCGTCGGCGCACTGACCGCCAACCGATGCTCGTCCTGTTCAACAAGCCCTTCAATGTGCTGTGCCAGTTCACCGACCGCAGCGCGCCATCGCGCCGCACGCTGGCCGAATTCGGGTTGCCGCCGAAGGTCTATCCGGCCGGCCGGCTGGATTACGACAGCGAAGGCCTGTTGCTGCTGACCGACGATGGCGCGCTCGCGCACCGCGTCACCGATCCACGCCACAAACAGCCGAAGACGTATCTGGCGCAGGTGGAAGGCGCGCCCGATGACGCGGCTTTGCAACGCCTGCGTAACGGCGTGACGTTGAATGATGGTCCGACGCTTCCTGCAGAGGCGCGCGCGTTGACCCGCGCACCACAATGGTTGTGGCCGCGCGATCCACCGGTACGCTTCCGCAAGACGGTGCCGGACGCATGGCTGGAACTGACGATCCGCGAAGGGCGCAACCGCCAGGTACGGCGGATGACCGCGGCCGTGGGCCTGCCGACGCTGCGGCTGGTGCGCGTCCGCGTCGGCGATCATTCGCTCGGTGAGCTTGCGCCCGGTGCGCATCGCATCGTCCAGCCACGGGGGACAGCGCGATGACCTTCAAGGATCATTTCTCGAATCACGCCGATTTGTACGCGAAAGCACGGCCACACTACCCCGCAGCGCTGTTCGACTGGATCGCGGCCGAAGTGCCCGCGCGCGTGTGCGTGTGGGATGCCGGCTGCGGCAACGGGCAAGCGAGTGTCGCGCTGGCGCAACGCTTCGAACGCGTGATCGCGACCGACCCCAGCGCGCAGCAACTCGGAAATGCCGTCGCGCATCCACGCGTCGAGTATCGGAACGAGCCGCGGGATTTGTCGGAAGAGAACGGCTATCGCACCAGCATTGCCGATCACTCGGTCGACGCCATCATCGTCGCCCAGGCACTGCACTGGTTCGACTTGCCAGCCTTCATCCCCGAAGTGCGCCGCGTCGCGAAACCCGGCGCCTTGTTTGCGGCGTGGTGCTACGCGAATTGCAGCGTCACGCCTGCGGTCGACGCGGTGATCGCGCATCTGTACGACGGCATCCTTGGCGCGTACTGGTCGCCCGAGCGCAGGCTGGTGGACGAAGGCTACGCTTCACTCGACATTCCGTTCGCGCCCGTCGCGGCGCCGCCATCCGGGATGCGCGTCGACTGGAATGCACGGCAACTGCTCGCGTATCTCGCTTCGTGGTCGGCGGCGCAGAAGTACCTCAAGACCACGGGCCGCGACGCGATCGCCGCGATCACGGATGAGTTGCTTGCGGCATGGCACGACCCGGAACACGTGCGGCCGGTGCGCTGGACGCTGGGCATCCGCGCGGGACGCGTCGGATAGACCGTCGCACGGCGGGTAACGACCCGCCTCCGGGTATCGTCCGGCGGGGTGCGCTGCTCCCGCCCTAAGAAGCGATGGCGAAGAACGCGCGCGACGTTGCCGTGGCGTTTGCCGCTACCACTTCCGGCTGCTCGCCGCGTTCGCGCGCCACGGCCTCGCTGATGTGCGCGAGGTACATCGGCTCGTTGCGCCGGTCGGAAGGTTGCGGGCGGAGGTCGCGCGGCAGCAGATACGGCGCGTCGGTTTCCAGCATCAGCCGGTTCGCGGGAATCTCGCGCACCAGCTCGCGCAGGTGCACGCCGCGGCGTTCGTCGCAAATCCAGCCGGTGATGCCGATATGGCAATCGAGGTCGAGGTAATCGAACAGCGCGCGCTTGTCGTCGGTGAAGCAGTGCACCACCACCGCGGGCACGCGGTCGCGGGCGGTTTTCAGCAGCACCAGGAAATCGGCGTGTGCGTCGCGCTGGTGCAGGAATAACGGCATGTGCAGGTCGACCGCGATTGCGAGTTGCTTCTCGAACGCGGCGCGCTGCGCGGGCCGCGGCGACAGGTCGCGGAAATAATCGAGGCCGGTTTCGCCCACCGCGACCACTTCCGGTTCGCGCGCAAGCCCGCGCAAGAGGGCGTCCGTTTCAGCCCCGTAATCACCCGCGTGATGCGGGTGCACGCCCGCCGTCGCGTGCAGCACGCCGGGATGTTCACGCGCCAGCTCCAGCGCATGCACGCTGCCGTCGCGGGATGCGCCGGTGACGACCATGCGTTCCACGCCGGCCTTGCGTGCACGCTCCAGCACGGCGCCGAGGTCGCGGCGGAACGACTCGTGGGTGAGGTTGGCGCCGATGTCGATCAGTTGCATTTGCGGAACCAGTAATTGTGGATCGGAAAAAGCCTATCAAACCATGTCGCCAATCAGCACCCGAAAGTTTCCCGGTCACGCTACTTCGGCACATGGGCGTGCCGACACTGAGGACACGAAGTGCCCGAAGCGACAAACGTGCCGCGGCCTTGCCGCGGCCGTTTGGTTGCAAGCCGCGGCAGGATGTCCGGTTTTGCAATCATGAAAAAAGAGCCGGCTTGTGGCCGGCTCAAGGCGTGGAACTTCTAGCGTGCGATCAGTACGTGCCTTCCGCCTCGACCACCACGCGGCGGTTGGGCGCGAGGCACGCGATCAGCTCCGGCCGGTTCTTGTCACCGCAGGACTCGACCGGGTCGGCTTCGCCGCGGCCCGTTGCGTCGATGCGGTCCGCGGCAACACCCTGCCGACCAGGTAGTCGCGCACGGTCGCGGCGCGGTGCCCGGACAGCTTCTGGTTGCAATCCGCGCTGCCCAGCCGATCGGTGTAGCCGACGACGTGGGCATGTCCGGTTTTCGCATCCGGCGCGTCGAAAGACGCCGGGCGTGTGGCGGGCATGACGAGCGTGTAAGTCCCCTGGACGATTCCCCGCGCGAACGGACGCACGTCGCATCCCATTCGGGGGGGTGCGTCCCGTTGCCTTCCGCGCAATTTCGTCAACAAACGTAAAACTGGCGGCTGGCCCGACAGTTTCATGTTTGCCACGTGCGTTCACATAGGCGGCATGGATCGGATGCCTGTGGGTTGGTTCTGCAGGGGCTTTTAAAATTCTCCGATGGATGCCACTGCCTTTCCGATCACACCCCTGCTGCCGCGCGTTCGCGAAAGCCTCGCTGCGCACCTGCGGCTGGTGCTGGAGGCGCCTCCCGGCGCGGGCAAGACCACGCAAGTCCCCCCGGCATTGCTCGACGAAGCGTGGCTGGCGGGCCGCAGGATCGTGATGCTGGAACCACGCCGGATCGCGGCGCGCGCGGCGGCGGAATTCATGGCGGCGCGGCGCGGCGAAGCCGTGGGACAGACGATCGGCTACCGCATCCGCTTCGAATCGCGTGTCTCCGATGCGACCCGCATCGAAGTCGTCACCGAAGGCATCCTGGCACGCATGCTCCAGGACGACCCGGAGCTGCCGGGTGTGGGCGCGATCGTGTTCGACGAATTCCACGAGCGGCACCTGGCCGCCGATCTCGGTGCGGCGCTGGCGCTGGACGTACAGGCATCGTTGCGGCCCGACCTGCGCATCGTGGTGATGTCGGCGACGCTCGATGGCGAGCGCGTCGCGGAATGGTTGTCCGCCCCGGTACTGCGCAGCGAAGGCCGCGCATTCCCGGTCCGCATCCAATACCCGCCCGCGCGGCGCGGCGAGAACGAGCCCGCGCACGTGCGCCGCACGGTGCTGCAAGCCCTGGACGAAACCGATGGCGACGTACTGGTGTTCCTGCCCGGTCGCCGCGAGATCGCGCAAGCGCAGCGGTTGCTGGCGGAATCCGCGCAACTCGAAGTCCTGCCGCTGCACGGCGAGCTGTCGCTGGCCGAGCAGCACGCCGCACTTTCGCCGGCCGCGAAGGGCACCCGCCGCGTGATCCTCGCCACCAACGTTGCCGAATCGTCGATCACGGTGCCGGGCGTGCGTGCGGTGATCGACGCGGGGCTCGCCCGCGAACCGCGCTTCGATCCGAACTCGGGTTTCACGCGGCTCGCAACCGTCAACATCTCCCGGGCGTCGGCCGACCAGCGCGCCGGACGCGCGGGACGCGTCGCGCCGGGCAACGCTTATCGGCTGTGGCCGGATAGCCGGCGCCTCGAGGCTTCGCGGATGCCGGAGATCGGGCAAGCGGACTTGTCCGGGCTTGCACTCGAACTCGCGGCGTGGGGTGTCGGCGCGGATGCGGCATCTGCGCTCCGGTGGCTGGACGCCCCGCCGGCTGGCGCACTGGCCGCCGGGCGCGACCTGCTGCAACGCCTGGGCGCCATCGATGCCGGACTGCGTATCTCCCCGCTGGGCCGCGCCATGCTGCAACTGGGCGCCAATCCGCGCATGGCGGCGGCCGCGTTGCGCGCGCCGGACCCTTTGCGCCCGCTGGCCGCCGACCTGCTCGCGCTGCTCGAAGCGCGCTCGCCGTTGCGCGGCGAATTCAACGATGACCTGCGCGCGCGCCTCGCTGCCCTGCACCGGTACCGCGATGGTGGCGCGCGTGCGGTGCGCGATGCCGACGCCGGCGCGCTCACCGCGATCGAACAGACAGCGCGCGATTGGCGCAAACGCCTCGGCATCCGCCACGGCGCCAGCGGCACGCCCGATGCGTTGGGCGCGGGCAACTTCCTGATGCACGCATTTCCCGACCGGGTTGCCAGGCGGGACGCAAAGGATCCGCGCCGCTACCAGCTCGCCAATGGCCGCGGCGTACGCCTGCACGAAGCCTCGGCATTGTCCGGCGAACCCTGGCTGGTCATCACCGAGGCGCGCTTCGATACACGTGACAGCCTGATCCTTGCAGCAGCCCCATTCGATCCCGTGCTGCTGGAACGTGATTATCCGCAGTCGTTCAGGCGCGAACGCGTGGTGCGGATGAATGCGAACAACGTGGTCGAATCCTTCGAAGAAGCGCGCTTCGACGCGATCGTGCTGGCGCGCCGCCCCGTCGCCGCCGAAGCGGAAGATGTGTTGCCGGCACTGCTGGCTGCGATCCGTGCGCGCGGCCTCGCGTCGCTTCCCTGGAGCGAAGCGGCGCTGCGCCTGCGCGCGCGGGTCGAGTGGCTGCGCGCCGCGATGCCGGAAGCGGGCTTGCCGGACGTATCCGGGCAAGCCTTGCTGGACACACTGGAAACCTGGCTCGCACCGGCCTTGCATGGCAAGCGCAGGCTGGGAGCGCTGTCGACGGAGGAATTGTCGAATGCACTTGCCGGCCTGCTCGACTGGCGGCAGCGCAAGCTGCTGGACGAGGCCGCGCCCGACGCAATCACGGTGCCAAGCGGCATGACGCGCAAGCTCGATTACGCCGCGGCCATGCGTGGCAATGAGGACGTCGCCGCGCCGGTACTCGCGGTGAAACTGCAGGAACTGTTCGGGCTTGCCGAAACGCCGCGCGTCGCCCTCGGCCGCGTGCCGGTGATGCTGCATCTCCTGTCGCCGGGCGGAAGGCCGATCCAGGTCACGCAGGATCTGCGCGGTTTCTGGGACCGCACCTATACCGAGGTGAAAAAGGAATTGAAGGGGCGTTATCCGAAGCATCCGTGGCCAGATGACCCGTGGTCCGCTGCTCCCACGCATCGCGCGAAACCGCGGCGCTAGCCTCGCCACGGATGCTTCAGGTCACATCGATTCGACATCCCTGTCTCATCGTGTGACTCCCGCCCTGCGCATTCCATGCTCCGGGCGTTCGCCGCTGCGCGATCTGCCACCGGCAGATCGCAAGCGCACCGTCTCACCCATGGCCAGATGACCCGTGGTCCGCTGCTCCCACGCATCGCGCGAAACCGCGGCGCTAGCCTCGCCACGGATGCTTCAGGTCACATCGATTCGACATCCCTGTCTCATC
>DATEKI010000039.1:0-3048 GCA_035277545.1 Rhodanobacteraceae bacterium
GCCGCCTGGAGCAGGTTCACCAGGATGTTCTCGACGTCCTCACCGACGTAACCAGCCTCCGTCAGCGTGGTCGCGTCGGCGATGGTGAACGGCACGTTCAACAGGCGCGCCAGCGTTTCCGCGAGCAGCGTCTTGCCGCAGCCGGTCGGGCCGATCAGCAGGATGTTGGACTTCGCAAGCTCGATGTCGTCCTTCTTGGCACGCGATTCCATCCGCTTGTAGTGGTTGTACACCGCCACGGCCAGCGCCTTCTTGGCGCGCGACTGCCCGATCACGTACTGGTCGAGCGTTTCCATGATTTCGCGCGGCTTGGGCAACTGGGTACGGCCGGACGCGGCCTTCTCTTCCAGTTCCTCGCGGATGATGTCGTTGCACAGCTCCACGCATTCATCGCAGATGAACACGCTGGGGCCCGCGATCAGCTTGCGGACCTCGTGCTGGCTCTTGCCGCAGAACGAGCAGTAAAGGATCTTGCCGCCTTCGTTGCCGCGGCCCGGCCGGTCCTCGCTCATCTCGTGCTCCGTCGATCAGTCATGCAACAAGTCATTCGGGAAGTCCCGACTCGGCCGCAGCATAACACAGCCGAACCTGCCGGCCGGGCTGCCGCAGCGGGAAATTGTCCTGGAAAAGGCTGGAAAATCGCGGACTTGCGATCAGCGCCTCAGGCCGACTTGACCGAGTCGTCGGCGCGCCGGTCGTACACCGTGTCGATCAGGCCGTAGTCCCTGGCTTCGTCGCCACTCATGAAGCGGTCGCGCTCCATGTCGCGGGCGATCTGCTCGACGGTCTTGCCGGTGTGCCTGGCATAGATCTCGTTGAGGCGCCCGCGCAGGTACAGGATTTCCTTCGCGTGGATTTCGATGTCCGTCGCCTGGCCCTGCGCGCCGCCCGAGGGCTGGTGGATCATGATGCGCGAATTCGGCAGCGCGAAACGCTTGCCCTTGGTGCCGGCCATCAGCAGCAGCGATGCTGCGCTGCAGGCTTGCCCGATGCACATGGTGCTGACCTCGGGCTTGATGAACTGCATGGTGTCGTAGATCGCCAATCCCGACGACACCACGCCGCCCGGACTGTTGATGTAGAACTGGATGTCCTTGTCCGGGTTCTCCGACTCCAGGAACAGCATCTGTGCGACGACCAGGTTGGCGACGTTGTCGTCGATCGGGCCGACCAGGAAGATGATGCGTTCCTTCAGCAGGCGCGAGTAGATGTCGAACGACCGCTCGCCTCGCGCGGTCTGCTCGACCACGATCGGAACCAGGTTGAGGTTTTGGATTTCCTGCGTTTCGGCGCGCTGCATGGTGCTCTCCAGTGATGGTCGCGGCCGCAGGCCGCGCTGCGTCAAGCTGCGGTGTTCTGCGGATGCATCACCTCGTCGAAGCTCAGGTTCACTTCGGTGGCGTCGGCGTGGTCCGCCACCCATTCGGAAACCTGGTCTTCGAGCACGGCGGTCCGCACGTTGTCCATCATCTGGGGGTTGTTGCGATAGAGTTCAACGACCTGCTCGGGTTCCTCGTAGGTCGATGCGATCTTGGCGATCCGTTCGGTGACCTTGCGGTTGTCGACGCGCAGGTTGTTGCTTTGCGCGATCTGGCGCAGCAGCAGGCCGGCGATCACGCGCTGGTGCGCGATCGGCAGCGCCGCTTCGATCGCCGCGGCCGGAATCGACTGTTCGCCGGACAGGCCCGGCATCGCCGCACGCACCAGCGACTCGGCTTCGGCGCGTTCCAGAACCTTGGGCACGTCCACGTCGGCATACGTGGCGGCCAGCTTGCTGCCGACCTCGTTGCGCAGGCGGGCGCGCAGCGCGTTCTCGAGTTCGCGTTCGAGGTTGGCGCGGACTTCCTTGCGGAAGGTCTCGGCCGAACCATCGGCGATGCCGAAATTGCGGATGAAGGCCGCATCGACTTCCGGCATGTGCGGGGCCTGCACCTCGCCGATGCGCAGCTCGACCTTCGCCTGCTTCGCGGCAAGTTGCGGAATCGGGAACGTCGGCGGGAATTCCACGTCGAAGGACAGCTCTTCGCCAGCCTTGTGGCCCTTGAGGGCGCCGTCGAACGCGGCCAGCGCGGTATTGCCGCCGATCACCGTGGCCGCGCGTTCGCGCCCTTCGGCCGGATGCCGGAATCCGTCCGACTGCGCCAGGTAATCGGCGATCACCATGTCGCCGTCCGCCGCGGCGCGGTCGACCTTCTGGAAGGTGCGGCGCTGCGTGCGCAGGGTTTCGATCATCCTGTCCACGTCCGCCTCGCCCACTTCGGCCTTCGGGCGATCGACCTTGAGGATGCCGACATCGACGGTCGGCAGATCCGGCATCACTTCGAACGTGGCCGTGTAGGCGATCTCGCCATCCTGCGGCTTGCCGTCGGTATCGATGTTGGGGTTCGCGACCGGCTGCAGGTTCTGCTGCTGCACGGCTTCGCGGAAGGTGCTGCCGATCAGGTCGGAAAGCGCTTCGCCGCGGACCTGGTCACCATAGCGCTGCTCGATCACCTTCGCCGGCACCTTGCCCGGGCGGAAACCCTTCAGGCGGACGTTGCGGCCGAGCTCGGAGATGCGCTGGCGCACCCGGGATTCGAACTGTTCGGCGGGAAACTTGACGGTCAGCTTGCGCTCGAGCTTGCCGACATTTTCCAGGGAAACTTGCATGGTTGCTCCTGACGGTCGATGCGCGCCCGGCGCACCCACAGTTGTTACGAAGCGGCCGCCGCCTCGGCGAGCAGCCGGTGGAATCCAGGGACCGGCCGCGGGCGTTCCGTGGTGCGAAAGGCGGGACTCGAACCCGCACGGGTTGCCCCACTGGAACCTAAATCCAGCGCGTCTGCCAGTTCCGCCACTTTCGCCCCGCTTCAATCAAAAATGATATCGCGCAAAGCGCGATGTTCACTCCCCTCTCCCGCCTGCGGGAGGGGCAAGGAGTGGGGCGATATTGCCGGAACATCCGAATTTGGTGGGCCGTGTAGGACTCGAACCTACGACCAAGAGATTAAGAGTCTCCTGCTCTACCAACTGAGCTAACGGCCCGCAAACCCTGCATTGTACAAAAAT
>DATEKI010000040.1:0-2933 GCA_035277545.1 Rhodanobacteraceae bacterium
CCCATCGCGGCGATCTCGCCGGTCAGGCGGGACATTTCCTCGTCGTAGCTTTTCACGAGGTGGTCGTGGGGTTGGGTTGTCATGACGGTTTCACTCGATGAATGATGTTTTGCTTGTCATCCCGGCGCAGGCCGGGATCCAGGTTGCTGTTGCGAAGATCAAAATGGATTCCGGCTTCCGCCGGAATGACGGCGTGGGCAGTTGGGCTTGTCTGCATAACGCCACCGTCCCAGTCACCCGAACCTTCCCGAGATGTAGTCCTCGGTCTGCCGCTTGGCCGGCTTGGTGAAGATGATTTCGGTCTCGTCGAATTCCACCAGCTCGCCCAGGTACATGAAGGCGGTGCGGTCGGACACGCGCGCGGCCTGCTGCATGTTGTGGGTGACGATCACGATCGTGTAGTCGCGCTTCAATTCCTCGATCAATTGCTCGATGCGGCCGGTGGCGATCGGGTCCAGCGCCGAGGTGGGTTCGTCGAGCAACAGCACTTCCGGTTTCAACGCGATGCTGCGCGCGATGCACAGCCGCTGCTGCTGGCCGCCCGACAGGCCCAGCGCACTGCGCTTCAACTTGTCCTTCACCTCGTCCCACAGCGCGGCACGGCGCAGCGCCTGTTCGACGCGCACCTCGATTTCGGACTTCGAAAGTTTCTCGTGGTGGCGAATGCCCCAGGCGATGTTCTCGAAGATCGTCATCGGGAACGGCACCGGTTTCTGGAACACCATGCCGACCTTGCTGCGGAGCTTGTGGACGGGATATCCGGTGTCGAGGATATTCTCGCCGTCCAGCAGCACATCGCCCATCGCGCGCATGCCGGGATAGATCGCGTAGATGCGATTGAACACGCGCAGCAAGGTCGATTTGCCGCAACCGGACGGGCCGATGATCGCGGTGACCTTCTTTTCCGGAATGTCCATGCTGATGTTGTTCAGCGCCTGCGAGTCGCCGTACAAAAAATTCAGGTTGCGCACCGCGAGCTTGGGCGGCGACGCCACGGTGGCGGCAACCGTCTGCGCGAAGGCGGGAGGCGAGTTGAGCAAAGCGGCGTCCTCAATCATGGGTGACCCTGTGACGATGCAAATACCAGCGCGCGCACAGGCTGAGCAGCAGCACGAACAGCGTGATCAGCAGCGCGCCGGCCCAGGCGATCGCGTGCAGCGCCGGGTTGGGGTCGTTGGTGTACTGGTAGATCGCGACGGGAATGCTTGCCATCTTGTCCAGCGGATTGGCGACCATGAAGTTGTTGCCGAAGGCGGTGAACAGCAGCGGCGCGGTTTCGCCGGCGAGGCGCGCCAGCGCCAGCAACACGCCGGTGACGATGCCCGAGAGCGCCGCGCGCATCAGCACTTGTGTCGTCAATTTCCACTGCGGAATGCCCAGCGACAGCGCCGCCTCGCGCAACGTGCCGGGCACCAGCTGCAGCATTTCGTCGGTGGTGCGAACGATCACCGGCAGGCCGATCAACGCCAGCGCGATGGCGCCGGCGAGACCCGAGAACGACACCGCACCGTGGGTGAGGTTCGACATCGGCAGCACCACGATCACGTACACGAACAGGCCCAGCACGATCGACGGCGCCGACAACAGGATGTCGTTGAGGAAGCGAATGACAGCGCCGAGTTTGGTGCGATTCGCGTATTCGGCCAGAAAGGTGCCGGCCAGGACCCCCACCGGCGCGCAGATCGCAAGCGCGATCAGGTCCATGACCAGGCTGCCGACGATGGCGTTGGCGAGGCCGCCCTGGTCGGCATAGGCCGTGATTTTCGTGAACAGCTTGAGATCCAGTGCGCTCAGGCCGTTCTTCAGCGTGATCCACAGGATCCAGATGAGGAACACGAGGCCCACCGCGGCGGCGAGGCCGCTGAGCAGCATGGCCGCGACGTTGACGACGCGTCGGCGGGCGTAGACATTGGCCATCACGCGCCCTCCCGCCGCGCGAGCCGACGCAGCATCAGCCGCGAGATCAGCAGCACCACGAAGGTGACGACGAACAGCAGGAAGCCCAGCGCGATCAGCGCCGAGCGGTGCGTGCCGACCGCCTCGTTGAATTCGTTGGCGATGCTGGATGAAATCGATGTACCGGGCATCAACAGCGATGACGTGATGTCGTACGCGTTGCCGAGCACGAAGGTGACCGCCATGGTTTCGCCCAGCGCACGTCCCAGCCCGAGGAAGATGCCGCCGATCACCGCCGAGCGCGTGTACGGCAGCACGATGTCCCACACCACTTCCCACGTCGTCGAACCCAGCGCGTAGGACGATTCCTTGAGCCGGTTCGGCACGGTCTGGAACACCTCGCGCATCACCGACGAAATGAAGGGCAGGATCATCACCGCCAGCACGATGCCCGCGGTCAAGAGGCCCAGCCCGATCGGCGGCCCTTCGAACAACGTGCCAAGCAGCGGGATGCGGCCCAACGTGGCAGAGAGGCCGGGTTCGACGCGCGCCATGAACGGCACGAACACGAACAAGCCCCACATGCCGTAGATGATCGACGGAATACTGGCCAGCAGCTCGATGGCGGTGGCGATCGGGCCGCGCAGCCAGGTCGGAGCGATCTCGGTCAGGAACAGCGCGATGCCGAAGCTCAAGGGCACCGCCAGCACCAGCGCGATCAACGAGGTGACCAGCGTGCCGAAGATCGGCGCCAGTGCGCCATAATCGTCGGTGACCGGATTCCAATCCGCGCTGGCCAGGAAGTGCAGGCCCTGTCCGAACAGCACTTCGCGGCCGCCCCACAGGGTGGACAGCGCCGCGCCCAGCAACGCGGCCAACACCAGCAACGCGCACGCCTTCAGCAGCCGGCGGAACCACGCGTCGTGGCGCGCGTCGGCGCGGCTGCGGCGGTCGGCGTTGCTGGTTACGGCGATGGCGGGGTTCGATGACATGCAGGTCTTTGCGAGAATGCTTGCGTAGGGCGGGTGCTAACCCGC
>DATEKI010000041.1:0-14056 GCA_035277545.1 Rhodanobacteraceae bacterium
CGGTACCAGGTGCGCGCTTTCAATTTCGTCCTCGACGATCTCGATGCGGTTTCCATCCACGTCCATGCCGATGCGATTGCCTTCCACCGCGGCGATCCTGCCGCGCATCCGCCGGCGGCCTTCGCGCGGCAGCTTCAAGGTCACCTTGGCTTCTTGCCTAAGGAACCGTGCGAACTGCGCCGCGTTGAACAATGGCCGTTCGATCCCGGGCGAGGAAACCTCCAGCACGTAATGGCCGGGGATCGGATCGTCCACGTCCAGCAGCGCGGAAATCTCGCGGCTGGCCGCCTCGCAATCGTCCACGCCCACCGCATTGGCGGCGTCGCCTTCGTGGTCCAGCGAATCGATGTAGAAGCGCAGCAAGCCGCCGCCGTGTCCGGCGTTCCATTCAACGCCGAGGCATTCCAGGCCCAGTTCCGCGAGGGCCGGTGCCACGCGTGCGACGATTGCTTCGGTTTCCATCGCGCTCCGTGAATTCCGGAAATAAAAAATGGGCACAAGGCCCATTCCTTAATTCGCCGTTTTCGCTTCCAGTAGTCGGCGTTCCGCGTCCTGCGGATCAGGGATAGCAGCTTCCCTGACAAGGCCTGGTAGCGGGGGCAGGATTTGAACCTGCGACCTTCGGGTTATGAGCCCGACGAGCTGCCAGACTGCTCCACCCCGCAACAGGGAACGCGCATTATGGCGCCAGCGGCGGTTTTTTGCAACCGCCGCGGGGTCGATACAACTTCGTTTTCGGCCTGCAATCGGCTGGTTCTGCAGCACCTTGCTACCGCATCAGGCTCCGAACGCCGCCTGGCACCATGCGTACAGCACGCCCGAGAAACCGATCATCGCGATCAGGCCCAGCGCGTTGATGGACAGCAGCCAGCGCAGCGTGAAGTCCGGTTTGGGTGCCAGCGGCTCGGTGCCTTCGGCCGGCACGTCGAAATACATCACCTTGACGACGCGCAGGTAGTAGAACAAGCCGATGATCGAGCAGATGATCGCGACGATCGCAAGCCACAACATGCCGCCATCGATCGCTGCTTTGAGCACCAGCACCTTGGCGGCGAAGCCCCACAGCGGCGGGATGCCGGCCAGCGAGAACATCGAGATCGCCATCATGCCTGCGAACCAGGGCGAGCGCCGGTTCAGGCCCTTCAGGTCGTCGATCATCTCGCATTCGAAACCCTTGCGCGCCAGCGCCAGGATCACGCCGAAGGCCACGGTTTCCATCAGCGCGAAGCACACCGCGTAGAACAGCGCCGACGAATACCCTTCCGGCGTCGGGTTGGCAAGTCCGAGGAACACGAAGCCCATGTGCGAAATGGTCGAGTACGCGAGCATGCGCTTCAGGTTGGCCTGTGCGATCGCGACCACGTTGCCGACGACCAGCGACAGTGCGGCCATGATCGCCAGCATCATCCGCCAATCGTGCGCGAGCGGACCCAGGCCCACTTCCAGCAGCCGGTACGCGAGTCCGACCGCCGCGAGTTTCGGCACCGCGCTGATGTACATCGCGACCGGCGTGGGCGCGCCTTCGTACACGTCGGGCAGCCACATGTGGAACGGCACCGCACCGAATTCGAAGCCGATCCCGACCACCAGGAACACCAGCCCGAACTGCAGCAGGTGCGGGTGCGTGGTGGTGCCCACGGCAGCGAAGATGGCGTGCAGGTCGAGCGTGCCGGTGGCGCCGTAGATCAACGACATGCCGAACAGCAGCAGCCCCGAGGCCAGCGCACCCAGCACGAAGAACTTGATCGCGGCTTCTGATGACAGTTTCGAATCACGGTTCAGCGCGACCAATGCGAAGGCCGGCAGCGTGAACAGTTCGAGGCCGAGGTACACGGTGATCAGGCTGCCCGCCGACACCAGCAACATCACGCCCAGCACCGAGAAGATCGACAGCGAATAGAACTCGCCGAGGAACAACTGGCGGTCCTTCAGCCACGGCCGCGCCATCACGAACATCAGGATCGTCGCGATCAGCACCGTGACTTTCAGGATCTCGGCCATGTGGTCGCGCACGAACATGCCACCGAACGCGGTCACGGTTTCGGGTGGCTGTCCCCGGATTACCACGAATATCGCGACCAGCATCACGACGATCGCGAGCCAGTGGGTCCAGTCGCGATGCTCATCGTCGAGAAACACGTCGAACAGCAACACCAGGCACGCCGCAGCGGTCAGGTAGAGCTCCGGCACGATGACCAACAAATCGTTGAGCGAAATCATTCCCAGGGCCTCATCCGATCTTGCTGGTCATCAAATGGGTCACGAGTTGCGCGACCGAGGAATCCATCAGGTGCATCAGCGGCCACGGGTACACGCCCATCGCCAGCACCGCGACCGCGAACCCCGTCAGCACCCACGCCTCCCGCGCATTCATCGGCGGCATCGCCGCGGCTTCCTTGCTTGGCGCGGTGCCCCACACGATGCGCTTGACCAGCCACAAGGTATAGCCGGCGCCGATGATCAGCGAGTATGCCGCGAACAGGGCAATCCACGGATTGGCCGTGAAGGCCGACAGGATCACCATGAACTCGCCGACGAAGCCCGAAGTGAACGGCAGGCCGCAGTTGGCCATCGCGAACAACACCCAGAACGCGGCGAACCACGGCATCACCTTGGCGAGCCCGCCGTAAGCCGCGATCTCGCGCGTGTGCAGGCGGTCGTACATCACGCCGATGCAGGTGAACAGCGCGCCCGATACGAAGCCGTGCGAAATCATCTGCACCACCGCGCCCTGCACGCCCAGTTGCGCGGTCTGCTCGTCATGCAAGCCGCGCGCCAGCATGTACACGATGAAAAGACCCAGCGTGACGAAGCCCATGTGCGCGATCGATGAATACGCGACCAGCTTCTTCATGTCCGGTTGCACCAGCGCGACGTAGCCGATGTAGATGATCGCGACGAGGCTGAGCACGATGATCAGCCACGCGAAGTGCTGCGAGGCATCCGGCACGATCGGCAGCGAGAAGCGGATGAACCCGTAGGTGCCGACCTTCAACATGATCGCGGCCAGGATCACCGAGCCGCCGGTCGGCGCTTCCACGTGCGCATCCGGCAACCACGTGTGCACCGGCACCATCGGCGTCTTCACCGCAAAAGCGATCAGGAACGAGAAGAACAGCCAGCTCTGTTCCTGCATCGTGAACGGGAAGGCCCACAGCGCCGGCAGGTCGAACGTGCCCGCGCGGTGGTACATGTACAGCAACCCGATCAGGAAGAAGATCGAGCCGAAGAAGGTGTAGATGAAGAACTTCAGCGTCGCGTACACGCGGCGCGGCCCGCCCCAGATGCCGATCAGGAAGAACATCGGGATCAGGATGGCCTCGAAGAACAGGTAGAACAGCAGCGCGTCCATCGCGCAGAACACGCCGATCAGCAGGCCTTCCAGCACCAGCATCGCGGCCATGTACTGGTGCACTTTGTCCTTGATCACCTGCCACGCGCCGCCGATCACGAGGATCGACGTGAAGGTGGTCAACACGATCAGCGCGACCGCGATGCCGTCAACGCCCATGTGGTAGCTGGTGTTGATGCCGGGAATCCAGTGCAGGTTCTCCTGCAACTGGAAGCCACCGGGGCCGATCCGGTATTGCGCCAGCATCGCCAGGCTCAACGCGAACGTGATGACCGTGAACGCCAGCGTCAGCCAGCGCGCGACGCGCGGCCGGGCGTTACCCGCCAGCAGCACGATGATCGCGCCTGCGCACGGCACCCAGGTCAGGATGCTGAGGATGGGCCAGTTGCTCATGCGAAATCCTTGGAATGTTGCGTGCCGGCCATCAGTGCATTCCCCAATACCAAAGCCCGCCCAAGAGCAGGATCAGCCCGACGATCATCGCGAACGCGTAGTGGTACAGGAACCCGGTCTGCAGGCGACGCAGCACGCGCGAGCTGCGCTCGACCACCGACGCGGACCCGTCGATCATCACGCCGTCCAGCACCGCGCGATCGCCGCCCTTCCAGAACGCGCGGCCCAGCTTCACGCCACCGCGCGCGAACAGGTTGTAGTAGACCTCGTCCACCCAGTACTTGCGGGTGAGCATCCTGAAGACCGGCAGGAACATCCGCGCGGCGCGATCGGCGATGGCGGGATTGAACAGGTACACGTACGTCGCAACCGCGAAACCCGCGAACGCGATCCAGAACGGTGCGCTCAGGAACGCGTGCCAGAACATCGGCACGGTGCCGTGGAATTCCTCGGCCATGCGTGCCAGCACGTCGTGGCTGGGCAGCACCTTGATCGCGCTGCCGAACCAGCCGTCGTACAGCAGCGGCTTGATCGTGAACCAGCCGATGATGACCGACGGAATCGCCAGCAGTACCAGCGGCACGGTAATCACCCACGGCGATTCCTTCGGCGCGTGCGCCAGCACGCCCTGGTGATGGTCGTGCGAATCGTGCGAACCATGCACGATCTTGAAGCGTTCCCTGCCGTGGAAGGTCATGTACAGCAACCGGAAGCTGTACAGCGCGGTCACGAACACGCCCAGCAGCACGCACCAGTATGCGTAAGTCGCGCCGAAGATGTGCGACTCGCCCACCGCTTCGATGATCTGGTCCTTGGAGAAGAAGCCAGAGAAGCCTGGCGTCGCGACAAGCGCCAGCGAGCCGATCCACATCGTGACCCAGGTGATCGGCATGTACTTGCGCAGGCCGCCCATGTAGCGCATGTCCTGCTCGTGGTGCATCGCCACGATCACCGAACCCGCGCCGAGGAACAGCAGCGCCTTGAAGAACGCGTGCGTCATCAGGTGGAAGATGCCGGCCGCGTAGGCCGACACGCCCAACGCCACCACCATGTAGCCGAGCTGCGACAGCGTCGAATACGCGATCACGCGCTTGATGTCGTTCTGGACGATGCCGACCAGGCCCATGAAGAACGCCGTGGTCGCGCCGACGATCAGCACCACCGACAGTGCGGTCGTGGACATTTCGTAGAGTGGCGACATCCGCGCCACCATGAAGATGCCGGCGGTGACCATGGTCGCGGCGTGGATCAGGGCCGAGATCGGGGTCGGGCCTTCCATCGAATCGGGCAGCCACACGTGCAACGGCACCTGCGCCGACTTGCCGCACGCCCCCACGAACAACAGCAGGCAGATCAGTGTCGCCAGCGACCACGGATGGCCGCCGACGACTTCGATGGTACGGCCCGCGAGATCCGGCGCCTGCGCGAACACGGCGGAATAATCGAGCGTGTGGAACGCATACAGCACGCAGGCGATGCCGAGGATGAAGCCGAAGTCGCCGACGCGGTTCACCAGGAACGCCTTCAACGCGGCGAAGCTCGCGCTGGGACGCTCGAACCAGAACCCGATCAGCAGGTACGACACCAGACCCACCAGCTCCCAGCCGATGAAGAGCTGCAGGAAGTTGTTGGCCAGTACCAGCATCAGCATCGAGAAGGTGAACAGCGCGATGTAGGCGAAGAAACGCTGGAAGCCCGCATCGTCACTCATGTAACCGATGGTGTAGATGTGCACCATCAGCGACACGAAGGTCACGACCACCAGCATCAACGCGGTCAGCCGGTCGACCAGGAAGCCGATGCCGATCGTGAACCTGCCGACTTCCAGCCACGTATAGACATCGTGGTTGAACACCGCCGCCCCGCCCCAGACGAGCTGGTAGAACACCACGCACGAAAGCGCAAACGAAATCGCCACCGACACGATCGCGACGGTCGCCGAACCGGCGCGGCCGATCTGGTTGCGTAGCAGGCCAGCGATCAGTGCGCCCACCAGCGGCGCCGCGGCCAGCACTATCAGGAGATTCTGGCTGATCACGCTTGCACCTCGGCAATGATTTCCCGGCTGGCCGCGTCGAGGAAGGCGCGGCATCGGACGGAGCGATGTGGCATCCGGCGTCTCCCTAGTAACGCAGCGAATCGATTTCGCCGACATTGATCGTGCGGCGGTTGCGGAACATCAACACGACGATGGCCAATCCGATGGCCGATTCCGCGGCCGCCACCGTCAGGATGAAGAACACGAAGACCTGCCCCGACGGATTGCCGAGGAAACGCGAGAACGCGACGAAATTGGTGTTGACGGCGAGCAGCATCAGCTCGATGCACATCAGCAGCACGATCACGTTCTTGCGATTGATGAAGATGCCCGCGATCGAGATGCACAACAATACCGTCGCGAACACGATGTACCAGGAAAGCGGAATGCTCATGCGTGCGGCTCCTCGGGTGCCGGCGCGGGGGGTGCGACGGCGGCCATCTTCACCATGCGCACGCGGCCCGCGGCACGGGTCGCGGATTGCGCGGCCGCATCCTGGTGTTTGGAGAACGTGCGCACCCGCAGCGCCAACACCACCGCGGCGACCAGGCCGACGGTCAGGATCAGCGCGGCGATTTCGAATGGCAGCAGGAAATGGGTGAACAGCGCCTGCCCCAGCCATTCGACGTTCGAGACGCCGGCAGGATTCGGGCCCGGCTGCACGTTGAGGGTCCGCACGCCGATGATGCCCAGCATCTCGATCAGCATGATCACCGCGGCACCGATGCCGATCGGCAGGTACTTGATGAAGCCTTCGCGCAATGGCTCGAGGTCGATGTCCAGCATCATCACCACGAACAGGAACAGCACCATCACCGCGCCGACGTACACCACCACCAGCGCCAGCCCCAGGAATTCGGCCTCGGCGAGGATCCACAGGCACGCCGTCGAGAAGAAGGTGAGCACCAGCGCCAGGACGCCATGCACGGTGTTCTTCACCGACACCACCGCGAGCGCGGCACCCACCGCGACCACGGCGAATGCGATGAAGCAGACCATCTGGAGGGTTGCATGATTCATGGGCACTGGTTCCTGACGCTACCGGTAGGCCGCGTCTTGCGCGCGATTGGCCGCGATGGATTGTTCGAAGCGGTCACCCATCGCCAGCAACTGCGGCTTGGTGATGATGTTCTCGCCGCGGCGTTCCATGTGGTATTCGAGGATGTCGGTCAGCACGATCGAATCGACCGGGCAGCTTTCCTCGCAGAAGCCGCAATAGATGCACTTGAACAGGTCGATGTCGTAGCGCGTGGTGCGACGCTGGCCGTCCGACGCGCGCGGCGCGGAATCGATGGTGATCGCGAGCGCCGGGCACACCGCTTCGCACAGCTTGCACGCGATGCAGCGTTCCTCGCCGTTGGGATAGCGGCGCAGCGCGTGCAGGCCACGGAAGCGCACCGAACGCGGGATGGTTTCCATCGGGAAATACATCGTGAACTTCGGCTTGAACATGTATTTCAGCGTCACCCACAGGCCGCTGGCGAGTTCCAGCAGCAACAGGCTCTTGAGATATGCGACGGCTTTTTTCATCTCAATGCCCTATCGTCACCACGTTGAAATATCGGAAAAGACCCGCCACGAAAATCCACGCGATCGAAATCGGAATGAATACCTTCCAGCCGAGCCGCATGATCTGGTCGTAGCGATAGCGCGGGAAGGTCGCGCGCAGCCAAAGCAACGACGTGGCGAACACGAAGAACTTCAGGATCAGCCACCACCAGCCCGGCTGCGAGAACCAGCCGAGGTGCCAGCCCTGGAACGGGCTGAGCCAACCGCCCAGGAACAGGATGGGGGCGAGGAACGACAACAGGATCATGTTGGCGTATTCGGCCAGGAAGAACAGCGCGAACGCCGAACCCGAATATTCGACGTGGAAGCCGGCGACGATTTCCGATTCGCCCTCGGCCACGTCGAACGGCAGGCGGTTGGTTTCGGCCACGCCGGAGATGTAGTACACGAAAAACATCGGCAGCAGCGGCAGCCAGAACCAATCGAACAAGCCCTTGCCGCCCGCCTGCGCGTTCACGATTTCCGTGAAGTTGAGGCTCCCCGCCAGCACCAGCACGCACACCAGCGCCATGCCCATGCAGATCTCGTAGGAAATCATCTGCGCGGCCGACCGCATCGCGCCCAATAGCGCGTAGCGCGAGTTCGACGCCCAGCCGGCGAGGATGATGCCGTACACGCCCAGCGAGGTCATCGCCAGCAGGAACAACACGCCCGCGTTGGCGTTGGAAAGCACCGCGCCGTTGTCGAAGGGGATGATCGCCCACACCGCCAGCGCCGGGATCACCGACAGCAGCGGCGCCGTGAAATACAGGAAGCGGTTGGCGTTGGTCGGGATGATGATCTCCTTGATCAGGAGCTTCGTCACGTCCGCGAACGCCTGCAGCAGGCCGAACGGGCCGATCTTGTTCGGCCCGATGCGCACGTGCATCCAGCCGATCACCTTGCGTTCCCACCACACGTACATCGCCACCGCGATGATCAGCGGCACCGCGATGACGAGGATCTTCGCCAGTGTCCACAGGAAGATCATCGGGTCGGAGGACATGCTCATGCGGTCACCGCCTTGATGGTGAGTTCGGCGCCATGCGGCGGCAGCGATGCCGTGGCGGCGTAACCCGCCTCGATCCACGCGCATCCGTTCGGCACCGCGGCATCCACGACGACCGGCAGGACCGTTCCGTTGACGTCCGCCTTCGCGCCACCGATCACGCCCAGCGCGCGGGCGACATCCGCATTGACGCGCACGGCCGGTACGCGATTGAGTGGGTGCGCCTGCAGCGCCTTGGCGCGCCGCACGACCGCGTCGGTGCGATAGATGCCGACCGTCGCGACACGCGTGAGCTTGCCGGTCGCCTCCGAAACGCGAGGCGCAAGGCCGCCGGCTTTCGCCACGACCGGTGCTTTGATGCGATCGGTGATGCGCGTGTGCACGTCGGCCAGCTCGACGAAATCGAACCCGTCGATGCCCAGCGCCGCGCCCAGCGCGCGCAATACCTTCCAGCCCGGCCGCGCGTCGCCCGGCAACGCCGGACCCGCCGCCACGTCTTGGACGATGCCGTCGGCATTCACGTAAGTGCCATCGATCTCGGGCGGGAGGCCCAGCGGCAGCACCGCGTCGGCCGTGCGCTTGACGCCGTCGCACGCATACGCACCGGCATGCAGATAGAACTCCGCGCCTTCGCGCGCCTTGTCGTAGGCCGCGGGCGCAAACGTGTCCTGTGCGCCCGTCTGCCACGTGATCAGCGCCTTCGGCGCTTTTTCGAGGATTGCCTTCGCACCACCGTTCGATTGCGCGCCTACGCGCGCGAGGCCGACGGCGTTCGCGCCGGATGGCAATTCGTTGTACGCACTGTTCGTCGCCCTGGCGATACCGAGCGCCAGCGCGCGCAACCACGACGCCTGCGGATGCTGGGTCGCGGCGTCGCCGAGGACGACCACCGATGACCTGGCCTCGCGCAAGGCCGCAACCCATTGGCGCGCGTCTTCCTTGTCGTCCGCAGCGGCGATGGCGTCGGCCAGCACGCGGTCGTCGCTGCCCGCGCCGGCGGCCCTGGCCGTGATCAGCAGCGCATCGACGAAGTCCTGCGGCGCAAACGCCTTCTCGCCCGCAAGATCCATGTTGCAGTCGAAGTGCACGGGGTTGATCGCGAAGATTTTCGCGCCGTGTACTTCGGAAATGTCATAGTGCGCGGGGTTGGCCACCGGTTGCTTCGAGGCATCGTGGCGGCTGGCGTGGCGCAACCGGTGGTTCAGCAGCGGCATCTCGTGACGCACGTTGCTGCCGATGACCAGCGCCGCCGACGCCCTGGCGACGTCTTCCACTGGCATTTCGAAGGTGGTGCCGGATGGGCCGCCGTCCGAGAAATCCTGCACGCGCAGGCGATGGTCGATGCGCTCGCTGCCGAGGCCGCGCACGAGTTGCCCCAGCAGCGCACCTTCCTCGCACGAGGTCATCGGCGCGACCAGCGCGCCGACGTCGCTGCCGGCCTTCTTCAAACCATCCGCGACGAAGGCGATGGCCTCGTCCCAATCGACTTCGACCAGTTCGCCTCCCTTGCGGATCATCGGCCGCTGCGCGCGATCTTCGGCGTACAGGCCCTGGTGGCTGTAGCGGTCGCGGTCGGACAGCCAGCATTCGTTGATGGCTTCGTTGTCGCGCGGCACCGCGCGCAAAGCCTGGCCGCGCTTGGTATGCAGCCACAGGTTGGAACCCAGCGCATCGTGGTAACCGATCGACGGTTTGGCGATCAGTTCCCAGGCACGTGCCTTGAACTGGAACACCTTGTCGGTCAGCGCTCCGACGGGACACACGTCGATCACGTTGCCGGAAAGTTCGGATTCAATCGTGCGCCCGATGTAAGTACCGATCACGTGATGGTCGTTGCGGCTCATGTCACCGAGTTCGTACGTGCCCGCGATCTCGCCCACGAAACGCACGCAGCGCGTGCAGTGGATGCAGCGCGTCATCTCGGTCGCGACCAGCGGCCCGACGTTCTCGTCCGCGACCGTGCGCTTGCGTTCGGTGAAACGCGACACCGAACGGCCGTAACCCATCGAGAGATCCTGCAGCTCGCACTCGCCGCCCTGGTCGCAGATCGGGCAATCCAGCGGATGGTTGATCAGCAGGAATTCCATGGTGTTGCGCTGCCACTTCAACGCATTGGGCGAGCGCGTGAACACCTTCATGCCCGCTGCGACCGGCGTCGCGCAGGCAGGCTGCGGCTTCGGAACCAGTTTGCCGCCCATCTCCACTTCCACCATGCACTGGCGGCAGCTGGCCGCGATCGGCAGCTTGTCGTGGTAGCAGAAGCGCGGCACCGGAATCTGCGCGGCGTCGGTGGCCTGGATGATCATTGCACCCTTCGGTGCCTTGACCGGGTGGCCGTCGACCTCGAACTCCACCATCTCGACGGGTGCTGCGTCTTTGGGCAATGCGCTCATTGAATTTCACCCGAAGCACTCACGCTCAGCCCCCTTGAGTCAAGGGAGCGGCATGCAGCGCGGGTGCCGCGCTGCATGCGGGGGTTGTGGGTGTGTGGCGCCCTGCGCCACGCGTCTTTGTGCGTGGCGCTCATGCGGCCACCTTGATTTGGTCATCCACCATCGAACGCCCGTTCTTGCAGTAATACTCGAACTCGTCCCAGAAATTCGCGAGGAAGGCCTGCACCGGCCACGCCGCGGCCTCGCCGAACGCGCAGATGGTGTGGCCTTCGACCTGGCCCGCGATGGCCTTCAGGCGATGCAGGTCTTCCGGCGTGCCGCCGCCCGCGACGATGCGCGACAACACGCGGTGCATCCAGCCGGTGCCTTCGCGGCACGGCGTGCACTGGCCGCAGGATTCCATGTGGTAGAACTGCGAGATGCGTTCGCAGGCGCGCACCATGCACGTGGTTTCGTCCATCACGATCACGGCGCCGGACCCCAGGCCCGAACCCGCGTTGCGGATCGAGTCGTAGTCCATGGTGCAGGCCATCATCGCGTCGGCCTTCAGCACCTTCATCGAGGAGCCGCCCGGGATCACCGCTTTCAGCTTGTGGCCGTTGCGCACGCCGCCCGCCATTTCAAGCAGGTCGGCGAACGGCGTGCCGAGGCGGATTTCATAATTGCCCGGCTTGTTGACGTGGCCCGAAACGGAAAAGATCTTCGGGCCGCCGTTGTTGGGCTTGCCGAGGTTGAGGAACCAGTCCGCGCCGCGGCGCAATATCGCCGGGACCGACGCATAGGTTTCGGTGTTGTTGATGGTGCTGGGCCGCCCGTACAGGCCAAAGCCGGCGGGGAATGGCGGCTTGTAACGCGGCCAGCCCTTCTTGCCTTCCAGCGATTCCATCAGCGCGGTTTCCTCGCCGCAGATGTAGGCGCCGGCGCCGAGTGCGTTGTGGATGGTGACGTCGATGCCGGTGCCGCGGATGTTCTTGCCGAGCAAGCCGGCGGCTTCGGCTTCGTGCAGCGCCTGCTCGATGTGCTCGAACGGTTCGTGGTGGAACTCGCCGCGCAGGTAGTTGTAGGCAACGGTCGAACCCGTGGCGTAGCAGGCGATGGCCATGCCTTCCAGCACCGCGTGCGGATTGAATCTCAAAATGTCGCGATCCTTGCAGGTACCGGGCTCGGATTCGTCCGAGTTGCACAGGATGTATTTCTGGCCCGGCGCGTTGCGCGGCATGAACGACCACTTCATGCCGGTCGGGAAGCCCGCGCCGCCACGCCCGCGCAGTGAGCTTTTCTTCAGCTCGTCCACGATCGCGGCCGGGTCGGTCTTCCCGGCCAGGATTTTTTCCCACGCCTGCCAGCCGCCGGTCTGGCGGTAGCTGTCGATCGACCACGGGGTATCGAAATGCAGCGTGGTGTAGACGACCTGGTGTTCCTGGGGTTCGGGACCGTATGCCATATTCAATTCGCTTGGGCTTTGCAGGAGCGAGCGTGCTCGCGGTAAAAACTGCCATCCATGGCCGAGAACTCCGTGGTCGCCTGCACGCAGGCTCCTACAGCGTCATTTCAATCCATCCAGAATTTCATCGACCTTCTCGGGCGTCAGCTTCTCGTGGTAGTGGCCATCGACCACCATCATCGGCGCGCCGCAGCACGCAGCGAGGCACTCCTCTTCCTTCTTGAGGTAGATGCGTCCGTCGGCGGTGCTCATCCCCAGCTTCACGCCCAGCTTCTTCTCGCAGTGCTGCACGATGCCGTCGGCGCCGTTCAACCAGCACGAAATGTTGGTGCAGACCGCGACGTTGTGGCGTCCGACCGGCCTGGTCTCGAACATCGAGTAGAACGTCGCCACTTCGTAGGCATACAGCGGCGGCTGGCCGAGGTACTTCGCGGTCGCCGCCATCAAGGCATCGGTGAGGTGACCGCCGTTCTGTTCCTGCGCCGCCATCAGGCCCTGGATCAGCGCCGAGCGCTTGCGGTCCGGCGGAAATTTCGCGGCCCAATGATCGATGTGCGCGCGCGTTTCGGCGGTCAACACCGCCATCGGGTCGACGTCCTTGACCTTGTCGAAATTGCCGGTGGCTTTCATACAGTGGCTCCAGTTCCGCTCGCTGCCGCGAGCGTGCCACTTTTGTTTCGGCAAAAGTGGCCAAAACCATTGCGCCGGGCATGCCGGTTTCGGCAACGTCGTGTTGCCGAAACTTCCCTGCGCTTCTCGCGCCAAGCGGGCCGGCGCGAACTCGCGCATCCATGCGCTCGAACATGCGCGCCTTGCTCCCGCTTGGCGCTGCGGTGCCCGGCGTCATGCAAAGGCGCGTTGATCGCTCCGACGGCGGCCATCCTGGCCGCGTCCAAAGCAAAAACAGTCGCCCCGCTCTGCCCGCCCGCGTGCGCAGGAAGCGCGCCAAACGGGGCCCCTCGGACGTGGCGAGCGGATGACGGATCAGTCCGAAGGATGACCGGCAGGATGCCGGTCAGTTCGCCACCGGCACATGGAAGTGCCGTTGGCGAACCCTGGCGTCCGCGAGCGAACCCGCAGCGCAGGGATGCGCGAAGGGCGCGTTCGCGGGGTGGCCTTCTCTTTGCTGACTTTCTCTTGGCCACGCAAGAGAAAGTCACCCGCCCGCCCGGACTAAATCGGCAGGATTGCCGATTTGAACGCCGCAGGCGGCCCGAAGGGCGAGCGCCATGGATGGCGCGAGTCAGGCGGGCGGAAAAAGACAGGGATGTCGCAGCCGTGGTCATGTGATGGATCACCTGTCGACCTCCCCGAACACCAGGTCGTAGGTACCGATCATCGCCACCACGTCCGGCAGCATGTGCCCGGCGGTGATCTCGTTGATCGACGACAGGTGCGCAAAGCCGGGCGCGCGCAGGTGCACGCGGAACGGCTTGTTGGCGCCGTCGGAAACCATGTAGCAGCCGAACTCGCCCTTGGGTGCCTCGACCGCGGCGTAAGTTTCGCCGGCCGGTACGCTGAACCCCTCCGTGAACAGCTTGAACCAATGGATCAGCGCTTCCATCGATTCCTTCATGTCCTCGCGCTTGGGCGGCGCGACCTTGTAGTTCTCGATCATCACCGGGCCGGGATTCTTCTTCAGCCAATCCACGCACTGGCGGATGATCAGCGCCGACTGGCGCATCTCGTTGACGCGCACGAGGTAACGGTCGTAGCAATCACCGTGCGTGCCGACCGGAATGTCGAAATCGACCTCGGTGTATTTCGCGTACGGCTGCTTCTTGCGCAGGTCCCATTCGATGCCTGACGCGCGCAGCATCGGCCCGGTCATCCCGAGCGCGCAGGCCTGCTCCGGACTGACGATGCCGATGTCGACGGT
>DATEKI010000042.1:0-2138 GCA_035277545.1 Rhodanobacteraceae bacterium
TGGCATCCGTATTCAACCTGCCGGTCGCGTTGTTCCCCGACGTGTCGTTTCCGCGCGTGCGCGTGGACATCGACGCCGGCGACCGCCCCGCGACGCAGATGGTGGTCGCGGTGACGACGCCGGTCGAGGAAGCGATCCGGCGTGTGCGCGGCGTGCGCAACGTCCGTTCGACCACCAGCCGCGGCAGCGCCGAGATCAACGTCACCTTCGATTGGGGCGCGGACATGGGCCGCGCATTCCTGGACGTGAACGCCGCGATGAGCCAGGTGCTCCCCGATTTGCCTGCGGGAACCCGCATCAACGCGCGGCGCATGGATCCCACCACGTTTCCGGTCCTCGCCTACAGTCTGCGCAGCAAGACGCTGACGCCAACGCAGTTGTACGACCTCGCGCAGTACCAGTTGCGCCCGCTGCTGAGCGGCGTGTCGGGGGTGGCACAGGTGGGCGTGCAGGGTGGCGCGATAGGTGAACTCCATGTCGACATCGACCCCGGGAAGCTGCGCGCGCAGAGCCTGACGATCGCCGACGTAGTGCGCGCGGTCTCCAGTGCCGCGGACATCTCGGCGCTGGGCCGCCTGGCCGATCACTACAAACTGTTCCTGCTGCTTGCCAACAACCAGCCCGGCAGCGCGCAGGCTTTGCGTGAGGTGGTGGTGCGTGCCGGACCCAATGGCGTGGTGCGGGTGGGTGACGTCGCCACGGTGGAGCGGGGCACCGAGCCGCAATGGATCCGGGTGATGGCGGACGGCGAGCCGGCCGTGTTGATGCAGATATTCCAGCAACCCGCCGCCAACAGCATCCAGATGGTCGATGCCGTCAAGGCGCGCCTGGCGGCCTATGCGCCGCAAATGCCGAAAGACGTGAAGCTCGCCGTATGGTACGACCAGACCCAACTGGTCAAGGGCGCAGCGGGCAGCGTGCGCGACGCGATCCTCATCGGCATCGTCCTTGCGGGCCTGGTGCTGTTCGTGTTCCTGCGCAATACCCGGGTGATCCTGATCGCGCTGCTGGTGGTGCCGGCGACGCTCGCGATCACCGTGTTGCTGCTGAAACTGCTCGGCATGAGCTTCAACATGATGACGCTGGGCGGCATGGCGGCTGCGGTGGGCCTGCTGATCGACGACGTGGTCGTGATGCTGGAACACATCATGCGCCGGCTGCGCGGCGCCGGCGGCGACGAAACGCCGTCGGGAATCGGCCAACGCATCGCGGCGGCCGCGCGTGAATTCGCGCGCCCGCAGACCGGCTCGTCGCTGGCCACCGTCGTGATCTTCCTGCCGCTCGCGTTCCTCACCGGCGTCACGGGCGCGTTCTTCAAGGCGTTGTCGTTGACGATGGCAAGCGCATTGGTGATCTCTTACCTGCTCACCTTCATCGTGGTCCCGCTGCTGGCGGAACGCCTGATCGACGCGCGCCACGCCAGGGAACGCGCGCCGACGCGCTGGTGGCAACGCATGATGGGCGGATACGAATCCGTCCTGTTGCGCGTGCTGGAGTGGCCGGCGCTGCTGCTGATCGGGCTGATCCCGCTGGTGGTGGTCGGCTTCTTTGCCTACAAATCCGTCGGCACCGGCTTCATGCCGAGGATCGACGAAGGCGGCTTCACCCTCGATTACATCGCCGAGCCGGGCACATCGCTGTCCGAAACCAACCGCCTGCTCGAACAGGTCGGCACCATCCTGCGCGCCGATCCGTACGTCGATACCTGGTCACGCCGCACCGGGCTGCAACTCGGCGGCGGCCTCACCGAAGCCAACACCGGGGATTTTTTCGTGCGCCTGAAGAACGGATCCCGCCCTTCCACCACTGCGGTGATGGAACGCATCCGCGAGCGGATCGTGCAACAGGTGCCGGGGCTGGACGTGGACGTGTCGCAACTGACGGAAGACCTGATCGGCGACCTCACCGAGGTACCGCAACCGATCGAGGTGAAGCTGTTCTCCGACGACGCGGCACAACTCGATGCGACCGCGAAGAAGGTCGCCGCGCAACTGGCCAAGATTCCGAACGTGGTCGGTGTGCTGAACGGCATCAACCCCGCGGGCGATGCGCTGGAGGTGCAGGTCGATCCGGTCAAGGCCGCGCTGCTGGGGCTCGATCCCAAAAGCGTCACCGACCAGGTCTCGGCCGCGGTCGCC
>DATEKI010000043.1:0-2186 GCA_035277545.1 Rhodanobacteraceae bacterium
AATCATCTAAATGTTGCATGTGCCATTGGTCACGCGATGACCGGACCGGCACCGCTGGAAGACACGCCTCGCGCCATGCGAAACTCGCCCGATGCCTATCCACTCGACCACGATGGAACTTGCCGCGGTCCTGGCGATCGCGCTGTATTTCACCGCCGCCGCCGCGCTGGCGCGCCCCATGTTGAACCAGGGCGCGATCGCGCGCCGGGCCGCGTTGGCTTCGGGCACGGTCGCCGTACTGCTGCACTTCGCGGTACTGTTCGGCATCCATCGCGGCGCGGTGGACTTGCACTTCTATGCCGCGCTATCGCTGGTCTCGGCGGTGATCGCCGCGCTGACCCTGATCGTGAACGTGGCGCGTCCGGTCGCGGCGCTCGGCATCATCCTGTTTCCCCTCGCCGGATTGTTCCTCGCCATCGACGAATTCCTGGCGCCACCCACCGCGCCGTTTCCGCTGGATTGGCAGATCGGGTTGCACGTGATCATCGCGCTGCTGGCTTACAGCTTGCTCGCGATCGCAGCGGTGCTGGCCTTGCTGCTGGCAACCCAGGAAAAAGCGTTGCGCACCCGCACGCTGAATGCCTGGGCGGACGCGCTGCCGCCGCTGACGCAGACCGAATCGCTGATGTTCAAGCTGATCGGCGCCGGATTCGCGCTGCTCACCCTCACGTTGCTTTCGGGCGTCCTGTTCGTGCACAACCTGCACGCCCAGCACCAGGCCCACACCGCCATCCTTTCGCTGGTGGCATGGATCATCTTCGGCGTGCTGCTGTTCGGCCGCTGGCGCTGGGGCTGGCGCGGATCCCGCGCGGTGAACCTTACCCTCGCCGGCATGGTCATCCTGCTGCTGGCGTTTTTCGGTTCCAAGTTCGTGCTGGAGCAAATCCTGCACCGACACGACATGTAGAGGCGTGCAAGCGGCGCGGCGTTGTGCAAACATCCGCGGCGTTTGCGGCATAGTTTCCCTTTCCGGAGTTTCCCCAATGTCTTCGACAGGTTCCACGCAGGGGTGGAATGCGGGTGCGCATCGGTTCGCGCGCTTTTTCACGGGTGCTTTCGTGGCACTCGGCCTCGCATGGCTCGCGATCGGCACCGCGCACGCGGATTCGACGCTCGATCCGGCGCTGCTTCCGGAGATCCAGTCGGCCACGTTCGAGGTGGTCGCGGCCAAACCGGCGGACACGCTGACCTACGAGAAGCCGCTGCCGATGGACCTGTTGCCGTACCAGGAGCGCACCGACAAGTACTACTCGATCGGCACGGCGTTCGCGATCGGCCCGAACACCTACGTCACCGCGGCGCACGTGTTCATGATCGGCTACCAGAGCCTGTGGGGCCCGCCGGAACTGCGCGACGCTTCGGGCAAGGTGTACGCCATCGACAAGGTCGAGAAGTTCGCGCTGCGCCGCGACTTCGTGGTGTTCTCGCTCAGGGATCCGCCGAAGATCACGCCGCTCGCGGTCGATACCAAGCCTGGTCTCAACCAGGTGGTGTACTCGGTGGGCAATGCGCTCGGCACCGGCGTCGTGATCCGCAACGGCCTCTACACCTCCAACACGCCGGAAGACCAGGATGGCCAGTGGAAATGGATCCGCTTCTCGGCGGCCGCCTCACCCGGCAACAGCGGCGGTCCGCTGCTCGACCAGGCCGGCAAGGTCATCGGCGTGGTGCTGATGAAGTCGCCCAACGAAAACCTCAACTACGCGCTGCCCATGGGCGAGGTGCTGGATGCACCCAGGGATCTGGCGCGCTTCGACAGGCGCATGTCGTACCAGTTCGACGTGTTCGATTCGACGCTGAGCGGAACCTTCAAGGGCGACTTCAAGTTGCCGCTTTCCGTATCCGGCTTTTTCACCGCCTACGGCAATGCCTTCCACCCCTTCCTGGATTCGCAACTGAAGGCGCTGCTGGACCAGCAATCTGCCAACCTGTTCCCGAACGGCAATGGCGCGCACCAGTTGCTGTACAGCGGCCCGTCGATGGACGACTTCCCGCAACTCGTGACGCGCAACAGCGATGGCGTGTGGACGACCAGCGGGCGTTCGACCATCAAGATCACGCTGCCTGCCAACGGTTATGTCCAGGGCGGCGTCGCGGCCCAGAACATCCTGTTCCACCTGCGCAAGCCGGACAACATTCCCGATGCCACGTTCCACCACGATCCCAAGGGCGTGATGGACATGCTG
>DATEKI010000044.1:0-4760 GCA_035277545.1 Rhodanobacteraceae bacterium
AGCGACGCGTTGACCGAAGCCTGCTGCTGGATCTGCTGGCCGAGTTGTACCGCTTGCGCGCGCGCCCGCGCGGTGGCGGCCGCGGCTTCGGCTTCGGCGGCCTTGTCGGCGGCCTTGGCGTTGTCGTCGTTGGCGCTGAGCTGCTGCGCGGCGGCGAGGCGCCGCTCGGCTTCGGCCAGGGTATCGGGCGCCGCCGTGGCGGCACCTGCCGCGCGGGCCGCGCGGATTTCCGACTGCGCCCGATCCATCATCTGGATCGGCGGCGGCGCGGTGGCGCAGCCGGCCAGCGCGGCGGCCAGGCCAACCAGCCCCAGCAGGGCGAGGTCATGGATTTTTCGGCGTGTGCGTGTCATAAACACCACTCAGGGGAGCGCATCGGGGCATTGTCGGCGTACCATTTCACCTTTGCAACGCCGCAGCGGCCTGTGCGGGCCTTCGAGACCGGGGATCAATGATGGACATCGGGTACTTCCTCAAGTTGATGATGGATCGCGGTGCGTCGGACATGTTCCTGTCCACCGGCACGCCCGTGCACATCAAGATCGAGGGCAGGCTGGCCGCGCTCGGCACGTCGCCGCTGCCGTCCGGCATGGTGAAGAAGATCGCCTACTCGCTGATGGACGAGGGGTCGGTGCCCAAGTTCGAGCGCGAACTCGAATACAACATGGCGCTGGCGGTGAAGGACGTCGGCCGTTTCCGCGTGAACGTGTTCAAGCAGCGCGGCGAGGTCGCGCTGGTGATCCGCGCGATCAAGAGCGACATCCCGTCGATCGAGGAACTGCTGCTGCCGCAGATCTACAAGAAGCTGATCATGGAGCCGCGCGGCCTGATCCTGGTGGTCGGCGCGACCGGCTCGGGCAAGTCGACCACGCTGGCGTCGATGATCGACTACCGCAACACCAACTCCGCGGGCCACATCCTCACCATCGAGGATCCGATCGAATTCCTGCACCGGCACAAGAAGTCCATCGTCAACCAGCGCGAGGTCGGCCTCGACACCCACAGCTACCACGAGGCGCTGAAGAATGCGATGCGCGAAGCGCCGGACGTGATCCTGATCGGCGAGATCCGCGACACCGACACCATGGACGCGGCGATCGGCTTCTCCGAAACCGGCCACATCTGCCTCGCCACGCTGCACTCCAACAACGCCGACCAGACCATCGAGCGCATCCTCAACTTCTTCCCCGAGGCCGCGCACCGCAACATCCTGATGAACCTCGCGCTGAACCTGAAGGCGATCATTTCGCAGCGCCTGGTGGTCGGCAAGGACGGCCGCCGCCGGCCGGCGGTCGAGGTGCTGATCAACACCCCGCACATCCGCGATCTGCTGCGCCGCGGCGAAGTGCACGAAATCAAATTGGCGATGGAGCGCAGCCTGGAGGAAGGCATGCAGACCTTCGACCAGTCGCTCTACAAGCTGTACAAGGAAGGCACCATCGACCTGGAAGAGGCACTGTCCAAGGCCGACTCGCGCGACGGCCTCGCGCTCAAGATCCGGCTTGCCGAAGGCGCCACCGGCAGCGACCTGCCGCAGGATGATCCGTACGGGATGGGCATGTCGTCGATGTGACTCGCTGTTTCTAGCAAGTACGCCACGTTCCCGTTTTGATTTCGCTCGCCTCCGCGGCGAGCGAGCTACTTTCGTTACGGCGAAAGTAGCCAAAGCCATTGCGCCCGTGGCGGTGATCTCGACAACGTCCTGTTGTCTCGATTGCCCTTGCCGCTTGCCGATCGCGCGCCGGCGCGAACTCCTGCGTCCCTGCAGTCGGACATGCGCGCCTTGCTCGCGCGATCGGTATCACGGCTGCGGCACCGCCAACGGCGCGGTTGCGCTCCGCTTCCGGCCATCCATGGCCTGCGCTGCTGTGGGCTGCGAAATTGAAGGTCATGGATGACCGGCAACGAAGCAGGACTCTCCCCGCGCCCTTGCACGACGCCGAGCATCGCAGCGCCAGGCGGGAGCAAGGCGCGCATTTTTGAGGCCATGGATGGCCGAGTTTGCGCCGGCCCGCTTGGCGTGAGAAGCGCAGGAAAGTTTCGGCAACACGACGTTGCCGAAACCGTCGTGCCGGACGCTTGGCTTTGGTTACTTTCCCCGAAAGGAAAGTAACTCGTCGGCTTCGCCGGCGAAACTGCCGTTGAGGGAAGGGCGCAAAAGAAACAAGGATATGGAAATCAAGGCTGCAACCGGCAGAAGCAATACGCGTACTCGACCGGCTTGCCGGCGCGCGCGTTCTGCAGCCACGACAGCTCCGGCAGCAGCTTCGGCACCGCCAGCAGCCACGACTTCGGCACCTGCACGCCAAGTGAGCTCAGCACGCGCGCGGAAGCGCTGTCGCCGACACCGAGGAAGAACCGCTGCAACGGGTTGAGCGGCGGCTCGATGTAGCGCACCGCGTAATCGTTGCCGAGCTTGGCGTCCTTCGCCGCATATGCGACCGCGTCCTGCAGGCCACCCATCTGGTCGACCAGTCCGCGCTGCAGCGCCTGCGCGCCGGTCCACACGCGTCCCTGCGCGATCGCGTCGATGTCGGCGGGACTCTTGCCGCGTGCCTTGGCGACGTTGCCGATGAATTGCCTGTAGCCCCGGTCGATGCTGCTCTGGATCATCGCGTTCAACGATGGATCGAGCGGACGTCGGAAATCGAATGCGCCCGCGAGCGGCGTGGTGCCTTCGCCCGCGGTGTTGATGCCGAGCTTGGCCAGGCCGTCCGATCCGGTGAAATACAGCCCGAAAATGCCGATCGAGCCCGTGATGGTGTCGGGCTCGGCGAAGATGCGACTGGCGTTCATCGAGATCCAGTAGCCGCCGCTGGCGGCCATGTCGCCCATCGACACGACCACCGGTTTGCCGGCCTGCCCGGCCAGCACCACTTCACGGCGGATCTGTTCGGCTGCGAACGCTTCGCCTCCCGGTGAATCCACCCGCAGCACGATCGCGCGCACGTTGCGATCGGCGCGCGCCGCGCGGATCAATGCAGCGGTGGATTCGCCGCCGATCTTCCCCGCCGGCTGCTTGCCGGCGACGATGTCGCCCTCGGCCACGATCACCGCGACCTGCGGCTTGCCGATCCCGAGGTCGATGGTCTGCGGCAGGTACTGCGCCAGGTCGACCGCGCGGAACCCGGTGCCGTTGTCGGTCACGACGCCGTGCTTCTGCATCAGCTTGACGACGTCCTCGCGCGTGGCGAGGCCGTCCACCCAGTGGAGCTGCAGCGCCAGCTGTGCGCCATCACCGTTGGCGGCCGGAATCTCGGCGGGCAGGTTGTCGATCTGCCGGCCCAGCGTGGCCGGATCGATGTGGCGCAGCTTGCCGACCTCGTCGAGCCACGTGCTCCACAGCCCGCCCATCCAGTATTTGTCGGCTTCCAGCGCGGCCGGCGACGGCGCATCGAGGATGAACGGCTCGGCCGCGGACTTGAATTCGCCCACGCGGAACAGGTGCGCGCTGACGCCCAGTTTGTCCAGCAGCGTCTTGTAGTAGCTGCGGTAGTCCGACAACCCCGTGACCGAAATTTCACCCGCGGGATCGAGCAGCACCTCGTTGGCGTGCGCCGCGAGCAGGTACTGCATCTGTCCGAGATTGGTGCCCCATGCGATCACCGGCTTGCCGGCATCGCGGAAACGATCCAGCGCCGCCGCGACTTCCTCCAGTGCGCCCATGCCACCGAATTGCAACCTGGAAGGATCGAGCAGGATCCGCGTGATGCGCGAATCGTGCGCGGCGTGGTCGATGGCGGTGACCAGGTCGCGCACCTGGATTTGCCCGGTGGAACCGCCCGAAGCCCGCGCCAGCGCGCGCGCGGCGGGATCGACGCTGTACTGCTCGACCAGCATGCCATCGGGTTGCAGCAGCAGCACCGTATCCGGGCCGACCTTCGGCGCGCCGCGGAAAACCAACCCTAGGAGCAGCGCCAGGATGCCGAAGAACACCACGTTGATGATGACCAGCCGCGTGATGTTGATGCCGCGCCCGAGCGCACGCATGAAGCCCGCGAAGCCGGGGCGTGGTGGGTTGTTCATGCAGGCGATCCCCAAGGCGCGAAGTGGACCGGGCCAAGCGTAGCCGCGTACCGCGGCAACGTCACGCCAAGGGCTCGGCCGCTCCTGCCGACACCGCGAACCTGCGCCACTTCTCCCCACGCGTCTGCGCGACCCAGCGCGCCAGCAACAACGCCGCCGCCGCGGTCAACCCGGCAATCAACCCCATCCACATGCCACGCACGCCATGGCCCGCGCCGAACGCGAGCCACGCCCCGATCGGCATGCCCACGCCCCAATAGGCGAACGCGGTGATCAGCATCGGCATGCGGGTGTCCTTCAAGCCCCGCAACGCGCCGTTCGAGACTACTTGTATGCCGTCGGAAAACTGGAAGATGCCCGCCAGGATCAGCAGCTGCGCGGCCAGCGCGATCACGCGCGGATCGCCCGAATAGACGTGCGCGATTGCGTGCGGGATCGCGAACATCAGCGTGGCCGAAACCGCCTGCGTCGCCAGCGTCAACGCGATGCCGCAGAAGCCTGCATGACGCACCGCATGCGCATCGCCGCGTCCGGCGGCGTGGCCGACGCGCACCGTCACCGCCAGCGCGAGGCCGAGCGGCACCATGAAGGTGACCGACGCCACGTTGATCGCGATCTGGTGTCCGTCGATCGCGACGGTGCCGAGCCGGCTGATCAACAGCGCCGAGATCACGAACAACCCGGCTTCCATCAGCAGCGTCACCGCCATCGGCACGCCGATCCACAGCAAATGC
>DATEKI010000045.1:0-2597 GCA_035277545.1 Rhodanobacteraceae bacterium
GTTCACCTTGGGCCGGTTGCCACTGATCAGCGCCGGGTTGGCCACGTGGATTCCCATCGCTCCGTGATCGGGCCCACTCACGCAAAACGGGTCGCGGCCGACCCAACCCGCGTGTGCGGCGACGTTGATGTTCCTGTATGCCGCGGTGGCTTGCCGTACTTGCGCCAGGAACGCCGAACCGTCCGGCGGATCGGCGTGGGCCAGGGCGGCGGGCAGGGCAAGCAGGGCAAAGCCCAGGGCCAATGAAGCATTGCGTCCGGTCTTGAACATGGCGTGATTTCCTCCATCAGTGGCTGCGCGGCGAACGGTTGCCGCCGCTGCCCCAATCTCGCCAAACCGGAGCGGGAATGCTTGAGGGAAACCTTGGGGTTGCGCGAGGATTCCTGAGGAAAGTCTGTGGGATTGCCACGAACGCCTGCCGGGGCGGGTTTTCCCGCACGCGGAGCAATCGGATACGCTATTCACGGGCGAGGCAGCGGCTGCCGCAGGCAGATTCGGGGTCCGGGTCGTGGCGATGACGAATGAATCGGACGCGATCGTCTTCGACGACATCGAGATCGACGTCGCTGGCCACCGCCTTGTCGTCGGTGGCAAGGACGTTGCGCTCGAACCGAAGACGTTCGCCGTGCTGGCGCTGCTCGCCAGCAATCCCGGCAAGACCCTGACCCACGACGACATCCTCGATGCGGTCTGGGGCCATCGGCACGTCACCCAGAACGTCCTGCACCGGGCGATCGCGCTGTTGCGGCAGGCGCTTGGCGGCCATTCGCCGCAACGGCAATACATCCGCACCGTGCATGGCGTGGGTTATCGCTTCGACGCCCAGGTGCTGCTGCGCTCGACGCCGTTGTCGCTGGAGATCACACGCTCGGCGGCCAGCGCCGTCGCGCCGGTCACCGTCGCGCCTATTCCGCAAGCCGCCGGATCCGACCGTCCGGTCGTTCGCCACCCGCGTCGAAGCCGCATTGCGATTGCGGTTGCGGTGTGCGCCCTGGTCGCGCTTGCCGTGGTCGTCGCGTTGCGCTTGATGCGATCTCCCGCGCCGCCGGCGTCACCGACCTTGGTCGTGCTGCCACTGCGGGTGATCGGCGCAGGCAGGGACGAGGCTGCCTTCGCCGCCGGCTTGAGCGAAGAATTGACGACGCAGCTGGCCCGCGTCCACGGCTTGCGCCTGATTTCCGGCATCTCGCCGACGATCGCGCGCAGGGACGCCTTCGATCCTTCGCAACTGGCCGCGAGGCTGCACACCACGCATGCGCTCGAAGGCAGCCTGCGCGAAGCCGGCGACCGCCTGCGCATCAGCCTGCGCCTGATCGAAACGCCTTCGGGCCGTACGCTCTGGGCGCAGGACTACGATCGCACCGCCGGCGATGTGTTCGGCGTGCAGCAGGACATCGCGCAGGCTGTCGCGGGAGCGCTGGCGCTGCCCATCGGTCTTGCGCGCGCCCATTCGCCCGCGCCCGACCCGCAGGTCTTCCGCGAATTCCTGCAATTGCGCCACGTCTTTCTCGCCAGCAACGATGATGCCGTCATCGCGCCGGCGGAACGCGAGCTGGACGCGTTGGCGACGCGCGCGCCCGGCTATGCACCGGTGCATGGCCTGCTCGCGCTCAACCTTGCGTCGGATTACGAAGGCGAGGGCAGGGAAGAAGCCGCGCTGCGCGAGGCGCACGCCGCGCTCGCCATCGATCCCAATGATCTGTATGCGCATGTCGCGTTGGGCATGGTCGCCTCGCACGACAAGGATTGGGCCACGGTCAAGCGGGAGTACGACATTGCGTTGGCCCTCAATCCCGACGACCCGGTCGTGCACAACATCGATGGCATGTTCCTGTCGCGGCTGGGATACGGCCAGCAGGCCCTGGCGCAATTCGAAATCGCCTATGCCGCCGATCCGCTCGGCTACTGGGTGACCTACAACATGGGCACCCACCTGGACGTGCTCGGCCGCCACGCCGAGGCGAAAACGTATCTCGATCTCTTGCCCGGCCGGGAAGCCAAGCTTTCCGCGATGACCAGCGCGGCGCGCTGGCGCAATGCCGTCTGGCGGAACGATTTCACCGCCGCGCGCGGCCTGGTCGCGCAAATGCCGGAGAGCGACGGATTGAGAAAAGCCTATGCCGCGGTCACGGAAGCGTTGGTCGACCCCGACGCGTGGCCGCAGGCGGAAGCTGCGATCAGTGGACGCGAATCCGCGCTGGGTACGCATCCCATCCTGCTGCGCCTGTACGAACCCAAGCCGGACGCGGCGGACACCCTCGCCACGTTCGAGCCCGGCGACCAGCAACCCGGCGGTAGTCTCATCTGGGCGCCCGGATACGGCGCCGTGCGCCACGACCCCGCGTTCCAGGATTTTCTTGCGCACATGAAGTTCATCGCGTTCTGGAACGCCAACGGCTGGCCGCCGCAGTGCAAGCCTGATGGCGATGGCGCGCGCTGCGATTGAGCCGGGAAGGATCAGAAGGGGTATCCATGGGGAATTGGCGCAAGGGGTGGACGCTTGTCGTTCACGGCCTGAACATTTTCAAAGTCTATCCAGCGTTTGCGGGAAGCCCTGCGGGAGGCCGCCCGGCACTTTTCCTTTTCAACCGTTCGAC
>DATEKI010000046.1:0-6684 GCA_035277545.1 Rhodanobacteraceae bacterium
TCGCCGCCCAGGATTCCGCCGTGCTCCTTCAACTGCTGCAGCACGTAGCGGTCGCCAACGTTCGCGCGCAGGAAACGCACGCCCGCGCCCGTGAGCGCGCGCTCGAGCCCGAAATTGCTCATCAGCGTCCCGACCACCGGCCCGCGCAGGTTGCCCGCTGCCAGCCAGTCGTGCGCCAGCACGTACAACAGGTCGTCGCCGTCCACGAGTTCGCCGTGACGGTCGATCATCTGCACGCGATCGCCGTCGCCGTCGAAGGCGATGCCGAGGTCGGCGCGCTGCTCGACCACCGCGCCGCGCAACGCGGCGGGATGGGTCGAACCGATTCCGCGATTGATGTTGAAGCCATCCGGTTCGCAACCGATGCGCGTCACCTTTGCACCCAGCGAGGCGAACACCTTGGGCGCGACCATGTAGGTCGCGCCATGCGCACAGTCCAGCACGATGTGCATGCCGGAAAGATCGGGCGGCGACGCAAGGGTGCCGAGGCAGAAGCGTGCATAGCGTTCGACCGCATCGTCGACGCGCCGGGCCTTGCCGAGGCGTTCCGGTGCGACGGTGGTGAACGCGGCATCGATTTCGCGTTCGATATCCGACTCCACCTTGTCTTCGAGCTTTTCTCCCTCGGCGGAGAAGAACTTGATGCCGTTGTCCTGGTAGGGGTTGTGCGAAGCGCTGATGACGATGCCGGCGCTGGCGCCCAGCTCGCGCGTGAGTTGCGCGACGCCCGGCGTCGGCAGCGGCCCGAGCAGGCCGACGTTTGCACCCGCGGCGACCAGGCCTGCTTCCAGCGCGGCTTCGAACATGTAGCCCGAAACGCGCGTGTCCTTGCCGATCAACACCAGCGGCCGCGTGCCGTTTCCCAGCACCACGCCCGCGGCGCGGCCCAGCTTCAGCATGAATTCGGCGGTGATCGGCCACTGGCCCACCACGCCGCGCACGCCGTCCGTGCCGAAATATTTGCGGGGAGCGGAGGCCGGGGAATCGGGCATCGTCGCGATCACCTGGAGAGGGTGGGACGGGAAGGATAACGCGCGCCCGTGGCGCCCGCGTCAATCGTCACTGAACCGCTGCGAGCCGAAGGGTCGGGGTTCAGCCTTGGCAGCCAGGTCGCCTTGGTGCACCGCCTGCCATACCGCCAGCGCATCGCGTGTCGCGGCAACGTCATGCACGCGCACGATCATCGCTCCGCGTTGCACCGCGACCAGTGCGGCGGCGGCCGAACCTGCTGCTCGATCGGCTCCACCGTTGCGCCCCGTCAGCGTACCGATCATGCCCTTGCGTGAAACACCGATGAACACGCCGGCGCCGAGATCGCGGAAACGTTCGAGGCCGCGCAGCAGCGCGAGGTTGTGTTCCAGCGCCTTGCCGAAGCCGAAGCCTGGATCGACCAGCACGCGCCGCTTGTCGATGCCGGCCATCTCGCAGGCGAACACGCGCTCGGCGAGGAACCGATGCACCTCGCCGACCACGTCGTCGTAGCGCGGATCATCCTGCATCGTGCGCGGCTCGCCCTGCATGTGCATCACGCACACCGGCACCTTCAGTTCAGCCGCGGCATCCAGGGCACCCTTGCGGCGCAGTGCGTACACGTCATTGATGAACCCCGCACCTGCAGCGACGGCCGCACGCATCACTTCAGGCTTCGAGGTGTCGATGGAAACCGGCACCTCGACCTGTTCGGCCAGCGCCGCGACCACTGGCACCACGCGCGCGATTTCATCATCGATGGAAATCGGCCACGCGCCCGGGCGCGTGGATTCCGCACCGACATCCAGCATGTCCGCGCCATGGTCCACCATCGCCACGCCCTGCGCGACCGCGGCCTCGACATCGCCACGCAAGCCGTCGCCGGAAAACGAATCGTCCGTGAGATTGAGAATGCCGCAGACGCGCGGACGGTCGAGCTTCAGTACGCGGCCATTGCAATCGAGCGAGGGAGTGGTATCGAACATCCGGCGAGTTTATGACAACGGCGATGCGGCGCGTAACCAACCGGCGAGAATTTCACATCACGTCGTCCCCACCATCATGCTGCATGATCTGGCTGTCTCAGCCGCGCTTGGCGATCGCCGCGCGGATCTGGTCGAAATCAAGCGCGTCGCTCTCGATCGGCGGGGGCAGGCCGGCCCGGTGGCAGTAAGTCGCGAAACGCGTATCGCTTCGAAAGCGTAGCAGCAACGAATCGCGCAGCACGCCATGCACGGCATTGCCGCCGCGATCCCAGTCACGCTGCAGCCACTCGAATGCATGCTCGACATCGCCGCGCAAGGCATAGACGCGCGCGATGGCATAGGCATCGCCTTTGGTCTCGCCGTCGGCTTCGATGAGGCGCTGCAGCGCCGCATCGGCCACCTTCCGGTCGGCACCGATCTGCAAGGCCAGCGCGCGCATGCGTTCGCGCCCGTCGCCGGGCTTCATCGCGTCGATACGGGCCAGTGCGACTGCGGCATCGCCGCGAAGGATGGCGATGTACGCGCCAACACTGGCGCGCCACACCGCGGTGTTCGAGTTCGGAGAGATGTTGAGCTTGTCCGCGTCGCGCAGGCTCTGCTCGGCGTCGTCGAGCCGGCCGCGGCTGGCCAGCAGCTCGGCCAGATACAGGCGGGCGAATGCCGCCAGCGGATCGCCGGCGATGTATTTGCGGCGCTCGACGATCGCCTCGTCAACGCGGCCCAGTGTCCCGAGCAGGATGCTCATCGCGCCATGCGAGGGGTCGCTGTCGGACACCAGCGGCAACGCAATGCGGAACTCCGCGAGGGCACCGTTCCAGTCGTGGTCGGCGACGCTCAGCAGGTTGCCGCGGATCGCGTGCGCTTGCCCAAAATTCGGCTGCAGGTGCAAGGCCGTATCGATGTCCTTGCGCGCCTGTGGATAGTCCGCGCTGGCAGTGGCGCCATTGCTGTGTGCGTACACCGTGCGCGCCAACGCGAGCCACGCCCACGCCTGCGCGTAACCGGGGTCGATCCGCGTCGCCCGCGCGAAGTACTCGATCGCCTTGCTGCTGAGGTTGGCATTGGCGCCCATCTCGGCGGTCGCGCGCAGGTAGGCCTCGTAGGCGTCGAGGTTGCCGCTGGCGGGGCGCCCGACCTCGACCATCGATGGCATAGCATGCAGCAGCTTCACCTGCAGTGCGCCGGCAACAGCGAGCGCGATCTCATCCTGCAGCGCAAACAGATCCGCGTAGGGTCGGTCGAACCGCTGCGCCCAGACCGTACTGCCGTCGGTCGTGCGGACCAATTCGATATTGACGCGCACGCTGTCCCCGACGCGCTGCACGCTGCCTTCGACCAAGTGATCGACCCCGAGCTTGGCGCCGATCGCGGCGGCGCCTTCCTTGCTGTCGCGGAACAGGAACGACGAACCGCGGCCGATCACCTTGAGGCCGTCATACTGCGAAAGCGTGGTGATGAGGTTGTCCGACAGGCCATCGGAAAAGAATCGCTGATCCGCCGCGCCGTTGGCGTTGACCAGCGGCAGTACGGCAACGGACCGCTCCGAAATCACCGGTGCGGCAGTCGTCGCGCCCTGCCGGTGCCACAGGAAGGTATTGGTCAGCAGCAGCACGACCGCCACACTGAGCACCGCGATGATCGCGCGATCGAGCTTGCGGCCAGTCAAGTGCCTGATCGACTCTTCCGGCGCGACTTCGCTCTCGCGCCTCAAGCCCTCGGGCGTCAGTTCGTAGAACCACGCGAGGGCGATCCAGAACGGAAAGCCGACCGCCGAAGCAGCGAGGAACCAGCGCGCAACCCATGCCGGCGCATCGAACACCGGACCGAGTTGGGTGACGACCTGCGCCAGCAGCCACACCGTGCCGACATACAACGCGGCGGCGCGCAACACGTTGCGCCGTTTCAGCTCAGACAACAGGGACGGACGGATCGCCACGCAATACGCCGCTCTCGCCGGCACCCCACCGGCCTCCGGTTCCGAGTTTCCGCGCTCCCCGGGCCGGTTGCAAGCAAAACTGCGCCGTTGCGAACGGCACCTCAACCCACGCCTTTCGGCATTCGCGCGTTCACCAGATCACGCAGGCTTTCGCTGCAACTGTCGGCATTCTTCCGGAACCACGCCGCCCAAGCCTCGTTGGCCAGCCAGCGCGTCAGCGTGCGCTCGTAGACCTCCCACATTTCGCGATCCAGCGTACCGCTGCGGAACTGGAAATACAGGTTGTCCCAGTGCCGGAATACGGTAAGCATCACCGCGTCGAAACGCATCAACTCGGCGGGCGTCAGCACACCTGGCTCCGCGTGCGCACGATGCAGGAACTCCGAGAATTCCGGACTTCCGGTCATCGGTGACAGCAGCGCAAGCGAATTGGCCGTCACTGCGTTGTAGGTGGTCGCCATCAGTGCCCGCGTGTTGTGCCGGAGCTGGACACTGGCGTAGATCAGCGACACGACCACGGCGACGCTGCTGACGATGGCCGCGATTTGTGTCAGGTCCTGCAAGTCCATGTCGATCCCCCCGTCGAATCAATGCCGCTGCTGCTCGAGACCCCAAAAAAAGGGCCGCGAACAGCGGCCCGTTTTCGTGATTGGCGCATGCCGGTCAGTGCTGTCCCGCCGGATGGCTGGATGGAGCCGGCGCGACCGGCACGGTCGCGGGCTTGCCACCGCCCATGCCGGTGTTGTTGTCGCGCGGATGCCAGTCGCGCGGCGGGCCGGGCTCGCGGCCTTCCATGATCGCGGCAATCTGTTCCCTGTCGATGGTTTCGTATTGCAGCAGCGCCGCGGACATCGCGTGCAGCTTCTCGATGTCGTCGGTGAGGATCTGGCGCGCCCGGTTGTACGCCGTGTCGATGACCTCGCGCACCGCGACGTCGATCTTGCGCGACGTCTCGTCCGACACGCTCTTGTGCTGCGTGACCGAACGGCCCAGGAACACCTCGTCCTCGTCTTCGGCGTAGGTCATCGGACCCAGCGCCGACGACAGCCCATACTTGGTGACCATGTCGCGCGCGAGCTGCGTCGCGCGCTGGATGTCGTTGGACGCGCCGGTGGTGACCTTCTCGCTGCCGAAGATCAACTCTTCCGCGACCCGGCCTCCGAACAGGCTGGCCAGCCGGCTTTCCAGCGACAGCTTGCTGTGGCTGTAGCGGTCCTGTTCCGGCAGGAACATGGTGACGCCGAGCGCGCGGCCGCGCGGGATGATCGTGACCTTGTGCACCGGGTCGTGGTCGGGCACCGACAGGCCCACGATCGCGTGGCCGGATTCGTGGTACGCGGTGAGCTTCTTCTCGTCCTCGCTCATGATCATGGAGCGCCGTTCGGAGCCCATCATGATCTTGTCCTTGGCGCGTTCGAAGAAATCCATGCGCACGTCGCGCGCGTTCTCGCGCGCCGCGAACAGCGCGGCTTCGTTGACGAGGTTGGCGAGGTCCGCACCGGAAAAGCCCGGCGTGCCGCGTGCGATCACCATCGGATCGACATCGGCGCCTACCGGCACCTTGCGCATGTGCACCTTCAGGATCTGCTCGCGGCCCTTGAGGTCCGGCAGTGGCACCACGACCTGGCGATCGAAGCGGCCCGGGCGCAGCAGCGCGGGGTCGAGCACATCGTGGCGGTTGGTGGCCGCAATCACGATCACGCCCTCGCTGCCCTCGAAGCCGTCCATCTCGACCAGCAACTGGTTGAGGGTTTGTTCGCGCTCGTCATGGCCGCCGCCCAGGCCCGCGCCGCGATGGCGGCCAACCGCGTCGATTTCGTCGATGAAGATGATGCACGGCGCGTGCTTCTTGGCCTGCTCGAACATGTCGCGCACGCGCGCGGCGCCGACGCCGACGAACATCTCGACGAAGTCCGACCCGGAGATCGAGAAGAACGGTACCTTGGCCTCGCCCGCGATGGCTTTCGCCAGCAGCGTCTTGCCGGTGCCGGGCGAACCCACCATCAGCACGCCGCGCGGAATCTTGCCGCCCAGCTTGGTGAACTTGGACGGATCGCGCAGGAAGTCGACCAGTTCGGAAACCTCTTCCTTGGCTTCCTCGCAACCGGCGACGTCGTTGAAGGTGACCTTGATCTGGTCCTCGCCCTGCAGCTTGGCGCGCGATCGTCCGAAGCTCATCGCCCCGCGGCCACCGGCGCCCTGCTGCATCTGGCGCATGAACCAGATCAGGATCGCGATGAAGATCAGGATCGGGCCCCAATCGAGCAGCAGGCGCCACAGCGAGAAGCCGTTGTCGCCGGGCTTCTGCGTGACCTTGACGCGGTGCGATTCGAGCGTTTGCTGCAACTGGTCGTCGCCGAACACCGGCAGCACCGTACGCAGCGAGCTGCCGTCCTTCAGCTTGCCGGTCACCACGGTGGGCAGGTTCGCACTGGCGGTGATCGAAGCGACATTGTCGTTCTTCACCTGCGTCACGAACTCGGAATAGGACATCTGCTGTTCGCTGCCGGCCAGCTTGGGGCTGAGGCTCTGGTACACGAGCAGCACGATCACGGCCACGGCCACCCACAGCAGGCCCTGCTTGGCGAGTTCACTCATCGGAGGCTTCATGCGCGCACACCTCGGTCAGACACGCCGACGGACGCAGCGTGGATCATGGCCAGTGAACGGGACTCGAACCAATTCATTTCTCACCTTTCCATCCTGTCGCCAATGCATAGACCTCGCGTGATCGCGCCCGCGACGCCTTGGGCTTGCGCAGTGTCACCCGCGCAAAGCCCGCACGCAAGTCGC
>DATEKI010000047.1:0-3309 GCA_035277545.1 Rhodanobacteraceae bacterium
TCGCACTGTTCGATGGCACGTGGAACAAGGTGCAGACGCGCACCAATGTCGAACGTTTGTGGAAGCTGATCGCGCCTTCCGATGCCTCCGGCACCCAACAGGTCTGCAAATACATACCTGGCGTCGGCGTCGAGCCGGGCATCGAGCATCTGCTCGGCGGTGCGTTCGGCCTCGGCCTTTCCGGAAACGTCGAGGACGGCTACAAGTGGCTTTCCGAACAGTGGCGGGGCGGCGATGAGATCTGGCTGTTCGGATTCAGCCGCGGTGCCTACACCGCGCGCAGCCTCGGCGGGCTGATCCGCAAATGCGGGTTGCTGAAACCGGACGCGAAGGGCGCCGTGACCAGTGCGGCCGTCGACGAGGCGTACGACTACTACCGGAACGACGACAAACCGGGCGTGCTCGTGAATGGCGTCGACCCGACCGCCGCATGGCGCGCCAGCCACGGCGTGCGCGAGGTGACGATCCGTTTCGTCGGCGTGTGGGATACGGTCGGTGCCCTGGGCATTCCGGGCGTGGCGTCGTGGTTTCCGTTCTCGCGCAAACGCTACGCGTTCCACGACACCGACTTGAGCAAGATCGTGCAGTACGCATACCAGGCGCTGGCGCTGGACGAACACCGCGCCGACTTCACGCCGACCAAGTGGACGCGTCCGCCGGAAACGCTGGCGCCGGGCGAATCACCGACCGCATGCAAACCCGAGCAGATCGAGGTCGAACAGCGCTGGTTCGCGGGTGCGCATTCCGACGTCGGCGGCGGAGAGAAAACCGACGGCGCCGGACACAGTCCCGACACGCTGCCGGAAATCACGCTGGCGTGGATGCAAGCCAAGGCGAAGGGCGCGGGCCTCGCCTTCAGCGAAGACTTCGTGCCGGCGGCCGGCGCCGAGCTGGACGTGCCCAACGATTCCTACGCCCAATTCATGTACGGCCTCTACAAGGTTTTCAGCAAGGCGTTCGAGCGCCACATCGGCGGCGGCATCAACGAGACCATCGACCCCTCGGTGTGGCTGAAGTGGTACGCGCAATCGGCATATCGCCCGCAGCCCATCGAAATCGCGATGCAGGCCGAAGTGATCGATCTCGGATCGAGCAGGGTGGCATGAACGGATTGTTCGAGGCGGCGAAACGTTGCATCGAGTGCGCGGAGCCGGAAACCAAGACGGCGTTGACCCGCGAAACGTTCGACGCGCTGCGCGAAGGTCGTTTGTCGCTCGATGACAGTGGGGTTCCGCCCGAACCGATCCGCGCCCCCGGCCGTCCCTTGAAGCCGCGGCTGGTGATGCCGCGCGACGTGCCGCAGCGCGGGCTCGGGAGCGAGGAAGGCCGTGCCGCGCTGGTGCATGCGGTCGCGCACATCGAGTTCAATGCGATCAACCTCGCCTGGGATGCGGTGTATCGCTTCCGCGGCATGCCCGATGATTACTACCGCGACTGGACCTCCGTCGCGCACGACGAATCGCGCCACTTCACGATGTTGTCCGCGCGGCTGGTGCAACTCGGCCACGCGTACGGCGATTTAGACGCCCACAACGGCTTGTGGGAAATGGCGGTGAAAACCGCGCATTCATGCCTTGCGCGCATGGCGCTGGTGCCGCGCGTGCTGGAAGCGCGCGGACTGGACGTGACGCCCGGCATGATCGCGCGCCTGCGCTCGGTCGGCGACGGCGCCACGGCGGACATCCTCGAGGTGATCCTGCGCGAGGAAGTACCGCACGTCGCCGCGGGCACGCGCTGGTTTCGCTTCTGTTGCGAGCGCGAAGGCCGCGATCCCGATGCCACGTTCCACGCGCTGCTGGCGGAATTCGTGCCGACCGGCCTGCGCGGTCCGTTCAACCTCGATGCGCGCCGCGTCGCCGGCTTCGGCGACGCGGAGTTGTCGCGTTTGGCGAGCACCTGATTTTTATCGTCATTCCGGACGCCGCCCCGGATCAAGAACACCTCCGGGACAGGCTGCGCGGCGATCCGGAACCCAGTGTCTTTGCCTTTTGAGTCGCTGGATTCCCGCTTTCGCGGGAATGACGAGATCGATTCAATGCCCGCCAGTCACCACCGCAGGCGGTGCCGGCAGCACCAGTTTCAGGTATGGCGCGGGTGCATCCTGCCCGGGCGCGACCCAGTCGTGCGCGGGTTTGCCGGCCGGACCGAGCGAATGGATGTACGCGTACATGTCGGCGAGATCCTTGTCCGACAGATAGCGGAACGTCCACCACGGCATGGCCGGACGCGACTTCAGCGAACGCAGCTTCGCCACCCACTGTTTCGCCGTCAGCGTCTGCACGAGCAGGCGCAGGTTCGGCGGATACGTGGTGCCCCACGGTCCCTGGAAGTTCGTGCCGCCGCCGACCAGCAGCATGTCCTTCGGCGACTGCCCATTGTTCTCGCTCCAGCCGGGCGTGTGGCAGTCATTGCAGGCGCCGTAATTCACCAGGAACTCGCCGTGCTTTATTGATTTGCTTGAAGCGTGCGCTTCGCCTGCGACAGCCGGTACAGCCAGCAAGACGCCGACCGCAAAGGCCAGTATTGCCTTGATCATGACTTTCCCTCCCCGCGGTTGCGGTGGGTTGGTGGGTGCAACCGCGCCGGGAGTATTGGCCGGCCTTTTGGGCCGCGCAAGTGCCGCCACGGGTGTACGCTCGGCGCTTCGCTTGTGACCGGAGGGGTTCCATGTCGATGCGGAAAATCCTGGTTGCGCTGGGGGCGTCGATCGTCGCGACGCTGGCCTGGGCGGCGACGCCCGCGCAAACACCCGGCACGAAAACTGCCACAGGCATATTCCTGCTCACCGCCGACCGTGTGTTCGATGCACGCAGTGAAGCCACGCACGCGGGTTGGGTGGTGCTGGTCGAAGGCGGCAAGATCGTCGCGGTCGGGCCGCGCGGCTCGATCAAGGTGCCCGCGGGAGCAAAGGAAATCGACCTGCCCGGCACCACGTTGCTCCCGGGCCTGATCGACGCGCACTCGCACATTTTCCTGCACCCGTACAACGAGACGCTGTGGAACGACCAGGTGCTGAAGGAACCGCTGGCGTATCGCACCATCGAGGCGGTCAACCACGTGCGCGACACGCTGATGGCCGGCTTCACCGCGCTTCGCGACCTGGGCACCGAAGGCGCAGGCTACGCCGACGTGCAGGTGCAGAAGGCGATCAATGATGGCCTGATTCCTGGGCCGCACCTGTTCGTTGCCACGCGCGCGACCGTCGCCAAGGATTGCTACGGCCCCGGCCCGATGGGTTTCCGCACCGACATGGTGATTCCGCAGGGCGGCATTCCCGTCGCGGGTGTGCCGGAGATAATCGCGGCGGTG
>DATEKI010000048.1:0-6187 GCA_035277545.1 Rhodanobacteraceae bacterium
TAGCGCGCGTGGTTGTAGTCGATCAGGTCCAGCTTGTTGACCGCGAACAGCACATGCTGCACGCCGAACATCGCGAGGATGGCCGTGTGTCGGCGCGTCTGCGTCTGCACGCCCGCGCGTGCATCGACCAGCACGATGCCCAGCTCCGCATTCGACGCGCCGCTGGCCATGTTGCGGGTGTACTGCGCGTGGCCGGGGCAATCGGCAACGATGAAGGCGCGCTTGTCGGTACCGAAGTAGCGCCACGCGACGTCGATGGTGATGCCCTGTTCGCGCTCGGCTTCGAGGCCGTCCAGCAGCAGCGAATAGTCCGGTTTGCCGCCCTGCGTGCCATGCGTCTTGCTGTCGCGGATCATCTGCGCAAGGCGATCGTCCGGGATCATCCCGGCCTCGGCCAGCAGGCGTCCGAGCAAGGTGCTCTTGCCGTCGTCCACGCTGCCGCACATCGCGAGCCGCAGGGTGTCGCGGTTTTCCAGCGCCGCGAGCCGAGCCGCCAGCGCGGGCGCCCCCACGGCCACGCCCACGCGTTCGTCAGAAGTAGCCTTCACGCTTCTTGCGCTCCATGGAATCGGTTGGATCGAGATCGATGATGCGGCCCGCGCGCTCCGATTGCCGCGTGTCGAGCATCTCGCCGATGATGCCGTCGAGGTCGGCGGCATCGGATTCGACCGCGGCCGTCAGCGGCCAGCAACCCAGCGTGCGGAAACGCACCGTCTTCGGAACCAGCTTCTCGCCGGGTTCCAACGGCACGCGTTCGTCGTCGCGCACCAGCAGCGCGCCGTTCCGCACGAAGGTCGCACGTTCCTTCGCGAAATACAGAGGCACCACCTCGATGCCCTCGCGGCGGATGTACAGCCACACGTCGAGTTCGGTCCAGTCCGACAGCGGAAACACGCGCAGCGTTTCGTCGTGGTCGAGCCGGGTGTTGTAGAGGCCCCACGGTTCCGGCCGCTGCTTGCGCGGTTCCCAGCTCTGGCCGGCGCCGCGCAGCGAAAACACACGCTCTTTCGCACGCGCTGGATCCTCGTCGCGGCGCGCGCCGCCTATCGCGGCGTCGAAGCCGTGCGAGCTGAGCGCCTGGCGCAAGGCCAGCGTCTTCATCACGTAGGTATGTTTCGAGGCCGCGTTGACCGGATCGGTGTGCCCCACGCCTTCCTGGTTGATGTGTTCGATCAGGTCGACGTTCTTTTCGCGCGCGATGCGGTCGCGGAACTCGATCATCTCGCGGAATTTCCACGTCGTGTTGACGTGCAGCATCGGCAGTGGCGGCTTGGCCGGATGGAACGCCTTCAGCAGCAGGTGCAGCAACACCGAGGAGTCCTTGCCGATCGAATACAGCAACACCGGCTTCCGGCACTCCGCCACCGTCTCGCGCATGATGCGGACGGATTCAGCCTCGAGCCGATCGAGGTGGGTGTGCAGGCGGGCGACGTTCATGCGCTCATGGTCCACGGGTCCAAACTTCGACACTGTAACGCGGGGCCATGAAGGATAGCGTAATCGCCGGGATACCCAGCTGCACCAACGCGATCAGCCCGTGCGTCCCTTCTATACTGCCGCGCCATGTCCGACATCGATCCGTCGCCCCAGGCTGATTCCCGTGCCCTCGCGCGACTTGCCTTCGCGCGCGCGGCGAGCAATGACGCCTGCGCCTCGATCGAGGCGGCCTCCGCGGACGCCAGCGCCCGGAGCTATTGGCGCGTCCACGGCAAGCACGAAAGCACCATCGTGATGGATGCGCCGCCCGGCTCGGGTGACCTGGGCGCGTGGCTGGACGTGGATGCGCGGCTGCGCGGCGCCGGGCTCAACGCGCCCGACGTACTGGCCGAGGATCGCGCACAGGGTTTCCTGCTGATTTCCGATCTCGGCACTCGCGCGTATCTCGCGGAATTGAACGACGCCTCCGCCGATGCACTGTACGCCGACGCGATGGACGCGCTTCTGGCGATGCAGACGGGCATCGACCCACACGGCCTTCCGCACTTCGACGAAGTGTTCGTGGTGCGCGAACTGGAATTGCTGCCGACCTGGTTCCTGCAAAAGCATCTCGGCGTTGCCATCGAATGCGACGAATGGGACGTCATCGAGGTGGCGTTCCGCCTGCTGGTCGCCAATGCGCAACGCCAGCCGCAAGTCTTCATGCACCGCGACTGGCACAGCCGCAACCTGATGCACGTACCGGAACACAATCCCGGCATCGTGGATTTCCAGGACGCCGTGCTGGGCCCGATCACGTACGACCTTGCTTCATTGCTGCGCGATTGCTACATCGCGTGGGACGACGCGCGCGTGTACGCGTGGGCCGAAGCGCACCGCCAGCGCCTGCTCGATGCCGGCGCGCTCGATCCACGCGTCGACGCCGCGCGCTGGCAACGCTGGTTCGACCTGACCGGACTGCAACGGCACCTGAAGGTGCTCGGCATCTTCTGCCGCCTGTGGTACCGCGACGGCAAGCGCGGCTACCTTGCCGACCTGCCGCGCGTGTGGCGATACGTGCGCGGCGTCGCGTCGGGATATCCCGAGCTGCGCGATTTTCTCGCGCTGCTGGAGCGCTGGGTGGGTGATCGCGATTTGACGGAACCCGCGGCATGAAGGCCTTGTTGTTTGCGGCGGGGCGCGGCGAGCGGATGCGCCCGCTGACCGACACGACACCCAAGCCGCTGCTCGAAGTCGGCGGAAAGCGGCTGATCGAATGGCACCTCGAAAGGCTCGCCGCGCGCGGCGTGCGCGATGTGGTCATCAACACAGCGCATCTGGCCGAACAATTTCCGGAAGCGCTGGGTGACGGCTCGCGCTACGGCGTGCATATCGAATACAGCCATGAAGGCGGCGTGCCACTGGAAACCGGCGGTGGCATGCTGCATGCGCTGCCGCTGCTCGGCGAAGCGCCTTTCCTCGCGATCAACGCCGATACCTTCACCGATTTCGATTTCGCGCTGCTTCCGCCGGAACCGCGCGGCGTCGCGGAACTGGTGCTGGTGGACAATCCGCCACAACACCCGCAAGGCGATTTCGGCATCGACGCAAACGGCAAGTTGCTGCCGCGCACGGATTCACCCGGCGCCACGCGCGCGCTGACGTTCGCGGGCATCGGCGTGTACCGGCCCGAAATCCTGCTTGAACGGCAATCCATCATCGGCGACGCGGCGGGCGCGGGAGAAGCCCCGCCGCGCTTTTCGATCACGCCGCTCCTGCGCGCTGCCATCGCGCGCGGCGAAATCGCGTGGCGGCACCATTGCGGTTTCTGGACCGACGTCGGGACACCGCAACGATTGGCCGAACTCGATGCGCGGCTGCACGCGGGCCCGTAGCCCGGATATGGGTGCGGAGCGCTGACTGCGTTTGCAGGATTGAAACGCGAACGGCGAAGCCGCGAACCTGCCCGGGGTGATTTCCCGGATATCGCCGCGCTCCATCCGCGCTACCCGTTCAAGAGTTCGCGAAGAAACGGGATCGTGATCCGCCGCTGCGCCGCCAGCGACGCGCGATCCACGCGCTGCAGCAGCGCGACCAGCGACGCGGGATCGCGCGGCTGGCGCGCGAACCACCAGTCCAGCACTTCGTCGTCGAGGCGCAGGCCGAGCCTTCCGGCCAGCACCCGCAGCATCGCGCGCCGTCCGGCGTCGTCCAGCGGCCGCAGCGCGTACTGCGTGCACATCGAAAGGCGCGAAACCAGGTCGGGAAGCGTGATGCCGAGTTCGGCGGGTGAGGCGTTGCCCGCCAACAACAGCCGCGCCCCCGCGGTTTTCGCGCGGTTGTAGAGGTCGAACAGCGCGCGCTCGGCGTCGTGGTCGCCCGCGATCGCCTGCACGTCGTCTATCGCGAGCAGCCCTTCCGGCGCGGTGCCTGCCATCGCATCGCCGCGCGGTGCCGCCAACTGCGCGAGCGACACGTAACGCGCCGGACGATCCGCGTCGAGCGCGGCGCGGCACGCCGCAATCAGCAGGTGGCTCTTGCCTGTGCCGGACGCACCGTGCAGGTACAGCCACGCGCCCACGCCCCGCGCGGCGTCGCTGACGCCTTGCAACGCGGGCACATTGGCGCCGGGCCAGAATGCGTCGAGGCGCTGGTGCGGCGGCCAGCGCAGGTCGAGCGGGAATTGCCGGATCATGGTTCGGGCGGGGTTTCCGGAGGTTCCGGCGGCGCAGCGTCGACGGTTTCGACCGGCGTACCGGAAGTCGACAGGATCTTGGGCTGTTCGCGCCCCGCGTACAACGGGCTCGCTTGGTAACGCTCGCGCAGGAAGCGCAGCAGCACCATCGCGATCGAGGCCATCGGCAGCGCGAGCAGCACGCCGATGAAGCCGAACAACTCCCCGAACGCCAGCACCGCGAAAATCACAGCGACCGGGTGCAGGCCGATGCGGTCGCCCACCAGCTTGGGCACCAGAACGTAATTTTCCAGCACGTTGGCGACCAGGAACACCACCACCACCAGCACCAGGTGCAGCGCATCGTGGAACTGTACCAGCGCCGCGACGATGCTGGCGACGATGCCGATGATGAACCCGAGGTAGGGCACGAAACTGACCAGCCCCGCGACCATCCCGATCAACGGGCCGACGTCGAGGCCGACCAATTTCAAGGTCACGGCATAAAAGATGGCCAACGCCACCATCACCAGCAACTGGCCGCGCACGAACGCGCCCAGCACGCTGTCGGTTTCGCGCGCGAGCCGGCGGATCGTCGGTTGCGCCTCGCGCGGCAGCAACGCGTCGATGTTCGCGACCAGCTTGTCCCAGTCGCGCAGAAGGTAGAACGTCACCACTGGCACCAGCACCACCGCGATGCCGACGCCGATGATCGCCAGCCCGGAGCGCGTGGCGTAACCGAGCAGCGTGGCGGCGATGCCGCCGAGCGTGCCGATGTGTTCGCGTATGCGCGCGATCACGGTCGAGGCATCGAATTCGCTGGCCGGAATGTGCAGCTTCTGCTCCAGCCAGGGAATCGCATCGTGCGTGAACCACGCCGCGTACGCGGGCAGCGCGGCGACGAAGCGCGCGACCTGACGCTGGATGAACGGCACCAGCAGCATCAGCGCCAACGCCACGATCAGCAGCATCAGCAGGAACACGATGCTTGCCGCGAGGCCGCGGCCGAGGTGCAGGCGCTCCAGGCGATCGGCCAGCGGGTCACCCAGGTAGGCGAACACGCCCGCGAGCATGAACGGCATCAGGATCGGCGACAACCGCCACACCAGCCAGCCGGTCACGACGGCGATGATCAACCACTGCCAGCGTTGCACATTGGTCATGGCACGGCGCCCCGCCCCTTGAGTTCGCGCCGGGCCACGCGGCCCCAGCGCACCACGTAGTCCAGTCCGCTGGCCGCGGTGAGCCCCGCGACGACCCACACCGGGACGGCCATTCCCGCGTGCCAGCCGAACGCGTGGTCGGCCAGCACCCACAACACGAACAGTATCTGCGCAAGCGTTGTGGTTTTCGACAACCAGCTCGGGTGCGCTTCGAAATTGCGCAGCACGCGATGCCACGCCAGCACACCCAGCGCGATCACCGCATCACGCGCCACCACCAGGACCACCAGCCACCGCGGTGCCTCGTGCAGCCATCCGAGGACGATCATGCAACCTACCAGCATCAGTTTGTCGGCGGCCGGATCGAGCATCGAGCCCAGTTTGCTTTGCCAATGGAACCGCCGCGCGAGCCAACCGTCCACGCCGTCCGAAATGCCCGCAATCGCGGCGATCACCAGGGCGAGTTCGTAGCGTTCGAGCAGGATAGTCAACACCAGGGGCGCCACCAGCGCGATGCGCAACGCGGAAATGAAGTTGGGCAGGTGCCGCCATGGGGTGGCCGCAACGTCATCCGCCGTTCGAGGTCGTCCGCTCACGCGATCGGCACACTCAAGGATTCCATTGCAACGACGCATCCGCCCCCGGATGCGCCCGCGCGGCCTGCGCCAGGTGGCCGTTCGGCGCCTCCAGCGCAGCGACCACCGTGGCCAGCGGCGCGCCGTAGCCGACCTGCAGCAGCACGCCGTCGCCACTCGCGCCGACCGGTATCACATCGTGCAATTGATCGTCGCCACGCAGCAGCGACAGCAGGCTGGCGAATGCGTGGGTGCTGTCCAGGCCACCGACCCAGAGCGTGCCCTTCCCGCTGGCAGCGGCCGTTTCCGCCGTACCCGCGGCCGCAGGCGACGCGGTGCCATTCGGAGTGGCTGTGCCC
>DATEKI010000049.1:0-10819 GCA_035277545.1 Rhodanobacteraceae bacterium
GCCACGGCCGCCGCCGCCGCGCAGTCGAACGACAACGCAACGGACGGGCAGGACACGCCGTCCACGCAGACGCTGCCCACCATCAACGTCAAGGGCAAGAAGCCATACGACTGGCGCAAATACGTCGCGGCCAAACTGAAGCACCAGATGCCGGAAGTGGCAGGCACCGAGATCACGGTAACGAAGAAGACCACGGTCACCCATCTCGACGCACAACCCACGATCGTCGACAACAACCTGCAGCAGTTGCTGGTGCGTTCGCCCGGCGTGCTGGTGTCGCAACAGCCAACGCCGACGCAATTCAACCTGGGCTACCGCGGCCTCGGCAATCCGCAGGAATCGGAATACCTGCTGGTGATGCAGGATGGCATTCCGCTCGAATCCGACTGGATCGGCTTCCCGACGTTGTACGCGATGCCGCTCGCGCAAAGCCTGTCGGAAGTGCAATTGATCCGCGGTGGCTCCAGCCTGCTGTACGGGCCGGAACCCGCGCCCGCGATCAACCTGGTGTCGAAGCGTCCCGAGCCCGGCACGCCGTTCCGCGCCAGTACCGAACAGGTGGTCGGCGATCACGGGCTCTATTCCACCTACAACGCGATCGAGGGCAGCGCCGGCAAATGGACGTACCGCGCCGACGCCGCCTACGTGCGCAGCGACGGCACGCGCCGGAACGCGCAATCGCAGATGCGGCAGGCCGACCTGTACGTCGAATACCGGCCGGACGCGAAACGATTTTCATGGCTGGACATCCATTTGATCGACGCCGATTCGGGCGACGCGGGCCGCATGAGTTATCCGCAATTTCTGGCCAACGCTACGGCCACGCCGACTCCGTGGAACCGCGACTGGGTCGATCGCTACCAGATCGTGCTGGGGCACCAGCGCGAATGGGGCGATGGCTGGCAGTTCACCGGCAAGCTGTGGGCGGTGTACCAGGACCAGGCCAACCGCGCGGCCAACGGCGCGCCGGCACCGGACCTCGCGCCGCAACCGCCGCCTTCATCAACGACGCTGCAGGACGAGCAATACCGCACCGAAGGCGTGGACCTGCGCGTGCGCAAGAGCTGGGGCCACGGCAACGCGTTCACCGCCGGCACCGTGCTGTTCCATGGCAACGATCCGTGGCGGCAGTGGACCGATACCGATCCCTACGTCGATCGCTACGACCGCAGCGGCGTGCCGCGCCTGCGCCAGAAACGCCAGTCGGACTACTACTCGGTATTCGCCGAGAACGTGTTCCGGCTGCCGCACGAAATCCACATCGTGCCGTCGATCCGGCTGGAGAAGGAGCGCGTCGCGGTGAGCGAGACGGTGCGGCCACCGTTCCTGTCGCGCCCGCTGATCAACGAATCCGACACGCGCACCGTGCCCTTGTTCGGACTCGGCATCGGCAACGATTTCGGACAGGGCAACGAAACCTACTTCAACGTCTCCAGGGGCTGGCGGCCGCTGCGCTACTTCGACATGGCCTCGCCGTTCGCCAACATCGTGCCTGGCAACGCGCCCAATCCGCAGACGGCGATTTCGTGGGAAGCAGGCGTGCACGGCGTGCCGGTGACCGGCCTGTACTACGACGTCAGTGTGTTCTGGATCGACTTCAAGAACCGCATCGAGACGCAGCACATCAACGCCACCGACGTGGTCGAGGTGAACTCGGGTGACACCCGCAACCGCGGCTTCGAAGGCGAAATCGACTACGACTTCTTCGCGCCGACCGTGCTGGCGGCGAAGGGCCAGCATCTCGAAGGTTTCGCCAGCGTCAGCCTGTTGAACGCCCGCTTCACCAGCAGCGTGATCCCCGGACAGGTCGGCAAGATTCCCGCCTACGCCCCGCGCTACCTCGCCAAGGCGGGACTGATCTGGCGCACCGACCGGGGCGTGAAGGTGGGCCTGACCGCGGTGTCGTCCGCCGCGCAGTACTGGCAGGATTCGAACGCGCCGTTCGGCAGCGGCGTCACCTGGATTCCCGCGAAGATTCCCGCCTACACCGTGGCCGACCTTTCCGCCGACTGGCAGGTCGCGCCGTGGCTGAAACTCCTGGGCGGCGTCAGCAACCTGGCTGACCGCAAGTACTACGACCGCGTGTGGATGACGGGGCTGGAGCCCGCCTACGGCCGCACGTGGTACGCCGGGTTCGAGTTGAAGATGTAGTTTTCGTGCGGCGCGGCGCGTTCACTGGAAACCGCCGCGTGCCCCGATCACGCCGCAAAAGATCGCCGCCAGCGCAAGGGCCAGTAACACCGCGTGCACCACGAGGAACCGACGCGGGTCGTGGACCACGCCGAGCTTCGCCGGCAGGCGCAACGGCTCGGCCACGAACAGCATGGCCGCGAACAATACCCACACGAGCAGCATCAGGCCGATCCACCAGGTGTGGGTGATCGCTCCCGGCAGCAACGCGTACATCCAGAACCCGCTGATGCCCGCCAGCAACACCGCGACGCGCGCCTGGTTGGCGAAGCGGCCTTCGAAACGCTGGATCCACTGGACGCGCTCGTCCGCGGGCAGCCGGTTGAACAGCGGCAGCAACGATGTGGTGACGGTGAACACGCCACCGATCCACCACACCACGCTCAAGACATGGATCGCCAGAAGGATGTTGAACAGTGCCACGCGACGCGCCTCCCCGCCTGATCCAGTCAGTCTAGACGCCGCGCCCGGGATTCGATTGACCCACGTCAATGCGACAAGGTCACTCCAGTTCATCCTCGAACCGCAGGTGCTTCATGCTGCGCCCGTTGCGGCGCACCAGCTTCAGCGCCTCGATGCCGATGCGCACGTGGTCTTCGACATAGCGCGCCTTGACTTCGGCATCGCTGGCCGCGGTCTTCACGCCCTCGGGAATCATCGGCTGGTCGGAAACGAGCAGCAGCGCGCCCGACGGAATGCGGTTGGCGAACCCGGCCGCGAAGATGGTCGCGGTCTCCATGTCGATCGCCATGCAACGGAGCGTGCGCAGGTAGGCCTTGAATGCCTCGTCGAATTCCCACACGCGGCGGTTGGTGGTGAACACCGTGCCCGTCCAGTAGTCGTGCCCGAGATCGCGGATCATGGTGGACACGCCGCGCTGCAACTGGAACGCGGGCAACGCCGGAACCTTGGGCGGCAGGTAATCGTCGCTGGTGCCCTCGCCACGGATCGCGGCGATCGGCAATATCAAATCGCCCAGCTGGTTTTTCTTCTTCAGTCCGCCGCACTTGCCGAGGAACAACGCTGATTTCGGCGCGACCGCACACAGCAGGTCCATCACCGTGGCCGCATTCGGACTGCCCATGCCGAAATTGATCATGGTCAGGCCGTTGGCCGTCGCGCACGGCATCGGCCGTTCGCGATCGATGATCGCGGCGCCCGTCAGCGTGCAGAACGTTTCCAGGTAGCCGATGAAATTCGTCAGCAGGATGTAATCGCCGAAGTCTTCCAGCGGCTGCCCGGTGTAGCGCGGCAGCCAGTCGCGCACGATGTCGAGTTTGCCTTTCATGGACGCGGAGTGTGCCACGCGCACGGGCTTCAGCGCGCGGGAACCGCGACAAGGGCTTCGCGCCGCCACACCACCACGCGATTGCGGCCTTCCGCCTTGGCCCGGTATTGCGCGGCGTCGGCATGCTCGACCAGGGCATCGACCCCACCCTCGCCCCCGTCGCGCACGGCCACGCCGATGCTCACCGTCAACGCGATCAGGTTGTCGCCTGCCGGCACCCGCAGCGCCGCGGCGCGCGCGACGATGCGCTCGGCCACGCGCAGCGCCGTCCGCGCACTGTTGCCGCGCAGGAAGACGAGGAATTCCTCGCCGCCATAGCGGCCCGCGCGATCGGCCTCGCCGAGTTCCGCACGGATCGCTTCCGTCACCGCGCACAGGCAGGCGTCGCCGGCGGCGTGGCCGCGGCTGTCGTTGATCTGCTTGAAATGGTCGATGTCGAGGAACAGCACCGCCAGCGGCTCAGGCGTTTCGGTCACGGCCTGCCATGCGTTGCGCAGGCGTTCCATGATCGCGCGGCGATTGAACACACCCGTGAGGGGATCGAACTGCGCCATGTGCGTCGCGGCATCACGCTCGCGCCGCACCTGCAAGGTGCGATCGGCGAGGCCCACCGTGATGATGACCGCGGCGTAGGCCATGCTTCCCGGAAATCCGTATTCCAGCCAGGCTGGCAATGGCAGCCCCGCAATGAGCTGCACCACCCGTGCCATCGTCAGTGCCAACAGGGGCACCCATGAAAGCAGGAAGAATCCCGCCTGCCGGCTGCCGCGCCGCCACGCCAGCCAGCTCGATGCCAGCGCGATGAAGGTGCTCGCGACCAGCAACAGGTTGACGGTGTTCGGCAACCACGTGTCGGGGCGCACCGGCGGCAGCCACACGATCAATGCGAGCGCGAGAAACGGCCAGCGCAACGCGGCAAGCCACTTCGCCAGCCACGGGGTATAACGGCGAAGATCCGCGAAATCGAGGATGAACCAGATCGAGAACCCCGCCGCCAGCGCGGCCATGCACTGGCCCGTGTGGTATCCGAGTGGCGTCAGCAAGCCCGCGCCGGGCAATGCGTACAACTCGCCCGACACGGCCATCGCATACACCACCTGGGCGCCGACATAGACGATGAAATACACGAACATCCGGTCGCGCAGCACCGCCCAGAAACACAGGATCACCAGCACCATCGACAATTGCATACTGGTGAAGAACGTGCTGACGCGCACGTGCCGCAAATCCCCCACCCTGTAACTCGCCGCGTCCGTAATGCCAACGCGGATCGGCTGGGTCTGGCCGGGATTGCCAAGCTCCAGATAGACCGACTGGCCGGCGCGCAGATCGTAGGGCAGCAGGTACACCACCGCGTGGTGCGAGAAGCCGGGGTCGAGCGTGGCGTCGAACACGGTCTCGTTGCGGGGGCGGTAATCCGGCGGCAGATACACGGTCAAACGCGCCCGCGTGTTGCCGCTGATCGTCAGCAGCGGCCGGGCATCCTTGCGCCAATCGTCCGCGAGCCGCAATGCGTACCAATCGGTGCGATCGCGCGGAGCGTGCACCCACGTCCACCCTGCAACGGCCGCCGTTCCTTCCGTGGCCGCCGGAGCGTGTCCCGCCGCCAGCACCGGCGCGGAAGCCAACGGCGTGATCCGCACGGCGGCGTCGCCCGCCCATGCGGCGCCCGGCATCCACAGCAGCAACATTCCCCGGTGGAACCAGCGCCAACCCATGTCCGCATGACCCCGCACACGGCAACCCTCACGCCGACTCTAGCAGACTGTCGAGAAAGTGCCTTCCGGCACTTTCTCGACACGCCGAGCCCGGTGCACGCCCGGACTCGGCTTCGCTGGATCAAGCGCCTGCAGCGCATGATCCACGGCAGGCCATCCATGGCCAGCGCCCGCGGGTATCCAACACCTGCTGGGCGGTTTCCAGGGGCGGGATACCAGCGCGGAACCGCGAAAAGGCGGCAGGCGAAGTGTTAGGATGAAAGGTCCTAATTCCGCCGTACGCACGCCCCGGTCGCCATGTCCAGCCTGCCCGAAGAACTCAAACAAGCCGCGTTGGAATACCACCGGCACCCACCCGCCGGCAAAATCCGCATTACCCCCACCAAATCCCTGCTGACGGCGCGCGATCTGTCATTGGCCTACTCGCCCGGTGTCGCCGCGGCGTGCGAAGCCATCGTGGACGACCCGGTGGAATCGTATTCGCTTACCGCGCGCGGCAACCTAGTCGGCGTGGTCACCAACGGCACCGCGGTGCTCGGGCTCGGCAGCATCGGACCGCTCGCCGGCAAGCCCGTGATGGAAGGCAAGGGCGTGCTGTTCCGCAAGTTCGCCGGCATCGACGTGTTCGACATAGAGATCAACGAACGCGACCCGGACAAGCTGGTCGAGATCATCGCCTCGCTTGAACCCACCTTCGGCGGCATCAACCTCGAAGACATCAAGGCACCGGAATGCTTCTACGTCGAGCGCCGCTTGCGCGAGCGCATGAACATCCCGGTGTTCCACGACGACCAGCACGGGACCGCGATCATCGTCGGCGCCGCGCTGACCAACGCGCTGATCGTGGTCGGCAAGAAGATCGGCGAAGTGAAAGTGGCCGCGTCCGGCGCGGGCGCGGCCGGCATTGCCTGTCTCGACATGCTGGTGCGGCTCGGCGTGAAGCCGCAGAACATCCTGGTCAGCGACAAGGATGGCGTGCTCTACGAAGGCCGTCCTGGACTTGACCCGAGTTTGCAGCGCTACGCGCGCAAGACCAGGGCACGCGCGCTGGCCGACATCGTCAAGGGCGCCGACGTGTTCCTCGGCGTTTCCGCAGGCGGCGTGCTGAAGCGCGAGATGGTCGCGACGATGACCGACCGGCCGGTCATCCTCGCACTCGCCAATCCGACGCCGGAAATCACCCCCGAGGAAGCGCGCGCGGCGAAGCCCGACGTGGTGATCGCAACCGGCCGCTCGGACTACCCGAACCAGGTCAACAACGCGTTGTGCTTCCCCTACATCTTCCGCGGCGCGCTGGACGTCGGCGCCACCGGCATCAACGAAGCGATGACCGTCGCCTGCGTGCACGCGATCGCGCAGCTCGCGCGGCGCGAAGCGTCCGACGTCGCGCAGCGCGCCTACGGCGGCAAGGTGCCGCATTTCGGCGCGGACTATCTGATCCCGCGCCCGTTCGATCCGCGCCTGCTGGTGCAGGTCGCGCCAGCGGTGGCGAAAGCCGCCATGGAATCCGGCGTCGCCACCCGCCCGCTCACCGATCTCGACGCCTACATCGAAAAGCTCACCCAGTTCGTGTTCCGCACCGGCCTGGCGATGAAGCCGGTGTTCGAACGCGCACGCGCGCATCCGATGCGCGTGGCCTACGCGGAAGGCGAGGAAGAAGTGGTGCTGCGCGCGGTGCAGACGCTGGTCGACGAGAAGATGGCCAAGCCGATCCTGATCGGCCGCCCGGAGGTCATCCAGCAACGCATCGAGCGGATCGGCCTGCGCCTCAAGCAAGGCCGCGACTTCGAGCTGGTGAACGTGCACTCCGACCCGCGCTTCGACGCCTACTGGCAGCAGTACTACGCGCTGATGCAGCGGCGCGGAGTCACGCCAGCCTCGGCCAAGGCCATCATGCGCTCGCGCACCACCGCGATCGCCGCGATGATGGTGGAACGTGGCGAAGCCGACGCGTTGATCTGCGGGGTGGTCGGCCGCCACCAGCGCAAGGTCGCGTACATCCGCGACATCATCGGGCTGGATCGTGGCGTGCATTCGTTTTCGTCGATGGCGGCGGTCGCCAACGACAAGGGCCTGACGTTTTTCCTCGACACCCACACCCAGCACGACCCCAATCCCGAGCAGATCGCCGAATCCACCATGCAGGCCACGCTGCGCCTGAAGATGCTGGGTGTGGAGCCGCGCGTCGCGCTGATCGCCGGCTCCAATTTCGGCAGCCGCAACACACCGACCGCGCGCAAGATGCAGGAAGTGCTGAGGCTGCTGCGTGAACGCGCACCCGATCTCGAGGTCGAAGGCGAGATGCAGGCCGACGTCGCGCTCGATCCCGCGCTGCGCGCGCGGCTGTTTCCGAATTCCCGCCTCACCGGGCGCGCCAACGTGTTCGTGTTCCCCAACCTCGCCTCGGCCAACGCCGCCTTCAACATCACCCGCTCGATGTCCGACGGCGTGGTGCTGGGCCCGATCCTGATGGGCGTCGCCAAGCCCGCGCACGTGCTGACGCCGCAGGCCACCGTGCGGCGCGTCGTCAACATGAGCGCGATCGCCTGCGTCGAAGCGCAAATCCGCGCGACACCCGAATTCGCCAAACGCAAGGCCCGCGTCAAGGCGCAACGCCGCGCCCCCGCGAGCAAATCCCGCAAGACCGTCAAGCAAGCCGCGCGCACGAGCGCGCACAGGAGCAACCCATGAACGCACTCGCCCAATCCTTCCTCGACCAGGACCCCGATCCGCGCGAGACCCGCGAATGGATCGAATCGATCGAGGCGGTGATCGGCGCCGAGGGCACCGATCGCGCACACCAGATCCTGGAGAAGCTGGTCGACGAAACCCGCCGCGCCGGTGGCCACCTGCCCTTTTCCCCCACCACCGAGTACATCAACACCATCCCTCCGCAACTGGAGGCCAAGTCGCCCGGCGACGCCGCGATGGAATGGCGCATCCGCTGCATGATCCGCTGGAACGCGATGGCGATGGTGGTGCGCGCCAACCGCAAGCCGGGTTCGCTGGGCGGGCATATCGCGAGCTTCGCGTCATCGGCCACGCTGTACGACGTCGGCTTCAACCACTTCTGGCGCGCGCCATCCGAAGACCATCCGGGCGACCTGATCTGCTACCAGGGCCACGCCAGCCCGGGCATCTACGCGCGCACGTTCCTCGAAGGTGGCATCAGCGCGGAACAGATGGACAACTACCGCATGGAGGCGGTGAACCCGCCCGGCACCGCGCTGTCGTCGTATCCGCACCCGTGGCTGATGCCGCATTACTGGCAGGTGCCGACCGTGTCGATGGGCCTCGGCCCCATCCAGGCGATCTACCAGGCGCAATTCATGAAGTACCTGGAAGCGCGCGGCCTGGTGCCGAAATCCGATCGCAAGGTGTGGTGCTTCCTGGGCGACGGCGAGTGCGACGAACCCGAGTCGCTCGGCGCGATTTCGGTCGCCGGGCGCGAACGCCTCGACAACCTGGTGTTCGTGATCAACTGCAACCTGCAGCGCCTCGATGGCCCGGTGCGGGGCAACGGCAAGATCATCCAGGAACTCGAAGGCGTGTTCCGCGGCGCCGACTGGAACGTCATCAAGCTGATCTGGGGCAGCTACTGGGATCCGCTTCTGGCGCGCGACAAGGATGGCGTGCTGCGCAAGCTGATGATGGAAACCGTGGACGGCGAGTACCAGGCGTGCAAGGCGTTCGGTGGCGCCTACACGCGCGAGCACTTCTTCGGCAAATACCCCGAAACCGCGGCGATGGTGGCCAACCTCTCAGACGATGACATCTGGCGCCTCAACCGCGGCGGCCACGATCCGCACAAGGTGTACGCGGCGTACCACGCGGCGGTGCACACCGAAGGCATGCCCACGGTGATCCTGGCCAAGACCGTCAAGGGCTACGGCATGGGCGCGGCGGGCGAATCGATGAACATCGCGCACCAGGCCAAGAAAATGCACGGCGATGCGATCCGGCTGTTCCGCGACCGTTTCCAGATCCCGATCGACGACAAGCAGCTCGAAGGCGAGGAACTGGAATCGGTACCGTATTACCACCCCGGCAAGGATTCGCCGGAAGTGCAGTACATGCTGGAACGCCGCAAGCAACTCGGCGGTTTCCTGCCGCACCGCCGCGCCAAGGCGAGCAAATCGCCCGCTGTTCCCAAGCTCGATGCGTTCGACGCGATCACGAAGGGCACGGGCGAACGCGAAATCTCCACCACGATGGCGATCGTGCGCGGCATGAACCTGCTGCTGCGCGACAAGGAACTCGCGCCGCACGTGGTGCCGATCGTGGTGGACGAGGCGCGCACCTTCGGCATGGAGGGCATGTTCCGCCAGATCGGCATCTACGCGCCGGGCGGCCAGAAGTACAAGCCGCAGGATTCCAATCAGCTTTTGTATTACCGCGAAGCGGAAGACGGCCAGGTGTTGCAGGAAGGCATTTCCGAGGCCGGCGGCGTGTCCGCGTGGATCGCGGCAGCGACCAGCTATTCCGTTTCCGACCAGCCGATGCTGCCGTTCTACATCTTCTACTCGTGCTTTGGCTTCCGCCGCATCGGCGACCTGATCTGGGCCGCCGGCGACCAGCGCGCGCGCGGTTTCCTGCTGGGCGCCACCGCGGGCCGCAGCTTCGCGGGCGAAGGCCTGCAGCACGCCGACGGTGACTCGATGCTGGTGGCATCGACCGTGCCGAACTGCAAGTCCTACGACCCGACCTTCTCGTACGAGGTCGCGGTGATCATGCAGGACGGCATCCGCCGCATGCTGCACGAGCAGGAAGACGTTTTCTATTACGTCACCGCGATGAACGAGAACTACGCGCACCCCGACATGCCGAAGGGTTGCGAGGAGGGCATCATCAAGGGCATGTACCTGTACCAGGAAGCGGACAAGCCGAAGGGCAAGGCCAAGGTTCCCCGCGTGCAATTGCTGGCCTGCGGCGTGGTGCTGCGCGAAGCGCTGAAGGCCGTGGAGCTGCTGGACAAGGAATTCGGCGTGAAGGCCGACGTGTGGTCGTGCCCCAGCTTCACCGAACTGTCCCGCGACGGTTTCGACGCCGAACGCTGGAACCGCTTGCACCCGAACCCGAAGGAACAGCGCAAGGCGTACGTCACCGAATGCCTGGACAAGCACGAGGGTCCGGTGGTCGCTGCCACCGATTACGTGCGCGCGTTGGCCGACCAGGTCCGCGCGTTCGTTCCGCACGGCCGGCGGTTCACCACACTGGGCACCGACGGCTACGGCCGCAGCGACACCCGCGCGCACCTGCTCGACTTCTTCGAGGTCAACGCGCACTGGATCGCGCACGCCGCCGTCGCGGCGCTGGCAGAAGACGGTGTGATGAACGCGCAGGACGTCGAGCGCGCGATCAAGGTGTGGGGACTCGATCCCGGAAAGCCGAACCCGGTGAGCGTGTAACCAGCAAAAGCTGCGCGATCAGATCTGGTCGCGCAGCGTCACGTCAACGTTGTGCGTCTGCCCGCCGCGCCTGACCTTGACATGCACCACGGTGCCTGGCGCGCGATCGCGCAATTCGCGGCGCAGGTCGTAAACGGGAATCGAAGTCGCGGGCTTGCCGTCGATTTCCGTGATCACGTCGCCCGCCTTGATGCCCGCCTGCGCGGCCGGACCGT
>DATEKI010000050.1:0-6243 GCA_035277545.1 Rhodanobacteraceae bacterium
GCGGGCTTTTTCTTGTGAACCTCCCATCAGGCGGTGTTCGACCCACTGCGGAAGTTGGCCGGAAACGAGCGAGTGTCTGCTTCCCGACAGCGCCTCCAAGACGGCGGTGTTGTTTAGTCTGCTCAAAGTCCACGTCAGCCAGTCCACCCGTCCGTGCACGCGACCAGTCATGGTGGCGCCTCCCCGCGTGCGCCAAAAAAGTTTTCCTCAGCATGCATCCGTGTGCCGATGGATCTCGTATCTGTCGAGTACGGCCATAAATCCGGCATCGCGATGCCGGGGCATGACGCGTACGCGCAGTGTGGATCCCTCGGAGGGCCCCATGAAACCCATCAAACATCCAGTTGCCAGACTTTTGCTCGGCGCGTTGTGCGCATCGCTATTTGCGGTTGGGGGCGCGTATGGCCAATCCCTCAAGCCCAATCAGACCATGGGCTTTTCCAACGGCAATCTCGTGAAGTTCACCTATCAGCAGAACTTCGATTGCGTCGATCAACCCAGGGACGATCTGGACTACAACGGCATGGCGGCGCAATCGGACGCGGGAGAGTTCCAGACTCCCATCTGCCAGGCGGGTATCCAGACCACGCTCGATCCGACCGGAAAACGCGGCACGGATTTCCCGATCCTCTACGTGCTGGTCCCGATGTTTTCGGTCAACAACGACCAGAACCCGGATGATGCGATTCCGTGTCCGCCGGAAGCAAGGTTGAGCACGCTGTGTGGACGCGCGCTGGGCCAGACCTTGATCAAGCTGTTCGGGGCGGTACCGGAAGCCTACAAGGCCAAACCGGCGGTGTTCACCGATTGCCCGAACCCTGGCTCACCGCCCGGGACCTGCACGATGCATGCTTCCACCGTCGATCTCGGCAAGGTGCTGGTCGCACTCGGCAAACTGCCTGCGCCGGCGAAGAACGTATTCCTGCCCACGCCGAACCACAGCCACGTGATCACCAACTCACTTGCGAACACCAAGGCGATCTGGTGGGAGGTGGTACCCGTGCTGGTGACCAATATTGCCGAGTGGCCGCCCGAGAATGGCAGCAGCGGCATCACTTCGGTCGAGAGCCTGAAGATCGCCGAGCGGAAGGGTGAAGCCATCCAGGTCCCGTCCAATTTCTTCCTGTTCTTCAGCTCGCACAAGATGATGGGAATGGGCCGTGGCGGTGATCCCGATTCCGACTAGGGCGGGTCCGGACCAACCTGCCAAGAATTAGCGAGTGCTACGGGTCCGGACCCTGTCCGGACCCGGCTTCGATTGGGAAAACCAAGGCGGCGATCGGTATGGAGTATGCACGGGCATCTACCACACACGTTACGCGCATGCCGCGCGACCTTTTCCGCGATTTCATCCAGTCGCGAAGCTGTAGGGGCCGCCACGCTCCAGCGCCTTTCGGTAGGCCGACCGCGCATGGATGCGTTCCAGGAATGCCATGAGATTCGGCCGACTGGCATCGAGGCCCGCGCGTTGCGCGGCGGCTTCCAGCGGGAAGCTCATCTGAATGTCGGCCGCGGTGAACTCTTGTCCTGCAAACCATGTGTGTCGGCCGAGTTCACTTTCCATGAAATCGAGTTGCCGCGCGATATTGGGGTCCACGAACAGCGTCCGCACCTTCTTCGCGATTCCCCGTGCAACGGGTTTGGCGAAAAACGGCATGGGCGCCGTGGTGAGCCGATCGAACACCAACTTCAGCAGCAAGGGCGGCATTGCCGAGCCCTCCGCGAAATGCAGCCAGTAGCGGTAGCGCAGGCGTTCCGGCGAGCCGGGCGGAGGAACCAGGCGCCCACGGCCGTAGCATTCCACGAGGTACTCGATGATCGCGCCGGATTCGGCCAGCGTGAGGTCACCATCGGTCACGACCGGAGACTTGCCGAGTGGATGGATCTTCAGCAATTCGGGCGGCGCCAGCATGGTTCCAGGGTCACGCCGGTATTTGCGGACTTCGTAGGGAAGACCCAGTTCTTCCAGCAGCCACAGGATGCGTTGTGAACGGGAATCGTCGAGATGATGGACGGTGATCATGTTGACCATGCTATCCGTGTCTCGAAGCACAAACGCGGCGTGAAGACAGACGGATGCCTTTTGTTGCCGGGGTTGCTTGCCCGTGGCCCCGTCACGCGCCATGCTTGAGCGCATGCCGTCCCCGCACGTTTCAATGGCGCTTGCGTTGCCCGCGACCCGTTGCCGGTACGAGTTCCCGTCCGGGATGCTTCAATGAATCAGCAAGCCACCGACGCGCGTGAAGCGCTGGCGCGGCTACTGCAACAAAGCGCGCGTGGCGACCGTGAGGCCTTTGCCGAGTTGTATCAACGCAGTTCCGCCAAGCTGTACGGCGTGTGTCTGCGAATGCTGCGCGAGCGCGGCGAGGCCGAGGACGCGCTGCAGAACGTCTACATGACCGTGTGGCGCCGCGCAGACCGTTTCGATCCTGGACGCTCGACCGTGATGACCTGGCTGATCACGCTCGCGCGCAACCAGTGCATCGACCGTCTGCGCCAGCATCGCGAGGCGCCACTCAACGAAGCCAGGGCGCAAAATTTCGAAGATCCGGATCGCGGTCCTCCTGCGCTCGCCGAGGCCAGCGAGCAACGCCAGCGCCTCGAACATTGCCTTGGCGCACTGGCTGAACAACAGCGTGGGGCAGTGCGTGCAGCCTTTTTTTCCGGAGCAACGTATAACCAATTGGCGGAACGCTGCGGCGTGCCGCTGGCCACGATGAAAAGCTGGATCCGCCGCAGCCTGATCCGTTTGCGCGCTTGTCTGGAACATCCCGAACTCAATCCGTGAACACGCCCCTCAACCCCTCCACGCCTGACGACGGCAGCGAAGACCTGCGTTACGCCGAGTACGTGCTTGGCGTGCTGGACGCGGATGCGCGTGCCGCGGTCGAGCGCGAGATCGCCGCCGACCCCAACGCGGCGATCGAGGTCGCGCGCTGGCAGCGATACCTGCTGCCGCTGGCCGAGGACATCACGCCGGCGGCGGCGCCGGACCATGTGTGGGCGCGTATCCAGCGTGAACTCGGCGGTGACAGCTCGCTGTCGCAACACCTACCGGCGCGGGCGCCGCGAAGCGGCTGGTGGAACAGCCTGTCGCTGTGGCGCGGATTGGCTGCCGGCGCTGCAGCGGTCGCGGCGGCCTTCATCATTGCGTTCATTCTCGTGCCACGCCCGACATTCGCGCCGCCGTCCGTCCACTACATGGCGTCCACCATCACCCAGACCGATGGGCGCGTTGGCTGGACCGCGACAATGGATCTTGCGCATGGGCGCATGGTGGTGGTGCCCGCCAGTCCGCAGGCGATTCCGGCGAACCGCGCGCCGGAACTCTGGCTGATCCCCCATGGCCAGAAGCCCATCGCGGTCGGGATGATCGCTGCCAGCGCCCCCACTTCGATCATCCTCGACAAGGCGTTGCTCTCGAAACTCGGACCCACGGCCGCGCTGGCGGTCTCGGTCGAACCGCCCGGTGGTTCACCGACCGGCCAGCCCACGGGCCCTGTGATCGCCAAGGGCAGCGTGAGCGGAATCTGAATCCGGTACCAAGGAGCCAAGACAGCCGCATCCGGATCCGCTCCGGCTCCGTATCTCTCCAGTGCTTCCACCTTGCGAAGCGCAATCCACGAAAGGAGAGATTCCATGGCATCCAGACAATGCAATCGCGCCCTGGCGCTTGGCCTGTCGCTGGCACTCGTCGCCGGCGCGGTACCTGCCTTCGCCCAGATGGCCAGCAGTATGGGCGAGCAACACTCGATGACGCATCCCTCTTCGTCATCGCTTGCAAGCTACGTGGCCAGCAACCAGCAAGCCGGCGACAACTGGTTCGGAGGCCCAAGCTACATGGGCAAGCCGGCGCTCGCGGCAACCGCGGCGCTGGTCAATGCCGGTGGTGGTGCAGGGGATTTCAGCTTCTCCAAGGCACTGGTCGCGATGCTGGGTGAGAAGACAGTCAATGCCGAGGTCGCCAAATTGACCAAACAATATGGCAAGCAGGATGTCGACCGTTTCATCGGCGGCATGACGTTCGACGTAAACGATGCGCTGAAACAGGCCACCGGGCAGGGCATCAAGCTGCCACCGCCCGCAGATTTGCATGGCGCAGCGCTTGCCAGGGCCTTGGTCACGGCTGGCACCGCGCCTGACGGCGCGTTCTGGGCCGGACACATGTTCGACTACACGATCTCGCACGCGCTCCACAACCAGGTGATGGCAGACGTCGATGCGCAGGATGGCCAAGCGGCAGACGCGAACACGCACCGAATCCTCAACCAGGCGATGTACGACGTAGCCCAAGCGCTCGGCATGAAAAATGTGAAGCTGGCGTCGTTCCATTGACAGCCACCCGCATTCGAGACGCGCAATGAAGGCTGGGCGATGGAACATCGCCCAGCTCCTTTGCCGCGCACACCGTCACCTTGGCAGAGGAGGCTTGCGGCTCTTGTGGGCGCGCGACTGGCGGGGAAGCGGGCATTCAAAATGTGGGGGCGACAGTCCGCAGTGGGCCGTTTTGAGACGAAGGGGAATGACGGGTCGGCTTCGGCGTGTTTTTCGTCACCGCGCGGTGGCGAGCTTCGACGCGCATCCGATCGGCGCCGGATTGGTGCAGCGCAGGTCCAGCACCAGCACTTCGTTGCCGCCCCGCCGCAACCACACGCCCGGGCAAAACAGGCGCTGCTGCGGACCAATGTGCCAGTAGCGGCCGAGCAGCCGTCCGTTGACCCAAAGGTAGCCCTTGTTCCAGCCGGTCATGTCGAGGTAGCAGTCGCCGGCTTGTTCCAGCGGCAGTGATGCCCTGAAGAACACCCCGGGTCGCGTGGGTGCACCGCGCAGCGGTTTCAGTTTTGCGATCCACGCATCGTCAAGTGGCAGGCTGAAGACGTCCCAGCCCTGCAGGACTTCGTTTTCCAATCGCACGTCGCCCACGATGCCCTTGCGATCGGCCATCGCGTGGCCGTAGCCGACGTGGCCGAAGCTGTCGACGAGGATGTCGAGCGTTTCCGTTTCGCCATCGTTGCGGGGCAATGCAATTGTGGAATTCGAGTGCAGCGACGGATGTTCGACACGTGACACGGAGTCGACGAAGCGTCCGCCCTTGAACACCAGCGCGTAGTCACGAACGCCATCGACGACGAGCGTTCCGCCACCACGGGTGCTGCGGCGATAGAGCACCATGCCCTGCCCCTGGCCGAACAGCAGCTCGTTGGCTTGCGGACGGTCCACGTGCTTTGCCTGCGGCAGGTTCTCCCACAACGAAGCGAACGGCGCGGGCGTGAACGGCGCGAACGAAGCGGTGGGCGGCGGCGCAGGCACCTCGGGCAACGGCCGTTTTGCGTGCGCCGCGAGCATTGCATGGAAGGTGTAATAGTCGGGTGTCGCGGCACCGCGTTCGTCGATCGGCGCACCGTAGTCGTAGCTGGTGATCACTGGCTGGAAGTTCGAATAGTCATCGTGCGCATTGGCACCGGCGCCGAAACCGAAGTTGGTGCCCCCGTGCACCACGTACATGTTGAACGAACGGTTTTCGTCGAGCAGCTTGCGCAGCGTCGCCGTGAAGTCCCCGCGCGCGAAATCCTTGTCGCCCCAGTGTGTCAGCCAGCCCGGATAGCCTTCGCCCATCCACACCGGCATCTCGCCCGCGATGTCCTGCGCCGAGGCGAATCCGGTGTCGCCATCCAGTCCGAACGCCGCGCCGGGAAGGTACGTGTGCGCGTTGCGCACCTGGTCGAGCCCGTCGGAAATCGAGAACGGCCCGTCGATCCCATGTTGCCGCCACAGGTCGCGCAGCTCTTCGAGATAGCCGAGGTCATGCCCAAACGACGCATATTCGTTTTCGATCTGCAGCATCAGGATCGGGCCGCCGTTCGCCACCATCAGTGGCTGCACGACCGGCGCGATCGTCGCGATGTAGCGGCGCACGGCTGCCATGTAATCGGCATCGTCCTTGTCGCGCACGCGGATGTCCGGATGCCGCAGCAGGTACGGCGGCAACCCGCCGAAATCCCACTCGCCGCAGATGTACGGACCGGGACGGAAATACACCCACATGCCTTCCTCGGCGCAAATGCGGATGAAGCGCGCAAAGTCGCGGCGAGCGGTCGTGAGATCGAACACGCCGGGTTCGGACTCCAGCGCGTTCCACATCACGTACAGCGAAATGGTGTTCAGCCCCATCGCCTTCGCCATGCGGATGCGATGCCGCCAGTACTCTCGCGGAATCCGGATCGGGTGCATTTCGCCGCTGCG
>DATEKI010000051.1:0-4168 GCA_035277545.1 Rhodanobacteraceae bacterium
GGCGCATCTGCTCAGCCTGGCCGTGGTCGCGCTGCAGGCCTTGTTGGGACGCGCGTGCTTCCTGACGATCTGGCAAGGCGATGTTTCGGGCGCGTCGCATGCGCAACCCTTGGTCGCGGGCTGGATCAACCGGCTGATCTACTGGCCGCTGCCGCTGTGGGTGTTCGCCGTTGCGTACGTGGTGGTGTTGGCGTACGTGATCGTGCTGTGGATCTGGGTGCGGCCACGGGTGCCGTGGCACCGCAAGGTGGATCAACGCCGCGCGTAACGCGCGCGCTTTTCATGCACGCGCGGACGGCGGATCAGCTTGAGGCGCGGACGCAACCAGGCGGCGAAATCGGCTTCCGTGACCGCGCCTGCAGCGAGGCCGATCATTGCTGCGTACATTTCCTCTGCGCTCGCTTCGAGTTCCACGTCGTTCAACGCGAGGAAGACGCGATAGCAAACATGCGCAGTCCGCTTGTTGCCGTCCACGAACGGATGGTTGCGTGCGAGTCCGAAGGCAAGGCTGGCGGCAAGGTCGGCGAAATCAGGTGCAGGGTCGCTGTAGGCATGCACTTGTTGCGGTCGTGCAAGCGCGGATTCCAGCAACTTCTCGTCGCGCACGCCGCCGCTGCCGCCGTGTTCGGCAAGCTGGCGCTCGTGGATCGCAAGCGCGAGGCGCTTGTCCACCCATACGATCAGCTTGTCCATGAGCTATTGCGCTAGCTTGCGCAGCACGGCGCGATCCTTGCGCATGATTTGCTCGGCCACTTCCATTTGCGCGGCGAGTTCGGGGTCGTAGGTGGTCAGGCGGATGCCGTCCGGCGTTTCCAGCGCGTACAGTTCGTCACCCTTTTCCACACGCAGGCGCGCCAACAATTCCTTCGGCAGGATGACGCCGGAAGAATTGCCGATGGCGGTGATTTTCAGCTTCATGGCGGCCCCATGGATGCGTTATAACGTGCGTAATACTATGGCGTCACGATGCGGAATTCAAGCGCGACGCCGGCGTGCGTGATCGGGTCGGGTTGCACGGCGCGCTAGAGTGCTGGATGACGACGACAGGCACGGCGAATCGCGTGGATACTGCTTCGACCGGGTTTCCGGAGTGCGCGGCAAGCGTCGAGCGGCTGGCCGCATGGCTGGCTGCGCGTTTCCGCGTGGCAGCGATCACCGGCGCGGGCGTCAGCACCGGGTCCGGTATCCCCGATTACCGCGACGGCGATGGCAACTGGAAGCGCTCGCCGCCTGTGCAGTACCGCGATTTCGTGGAAAGCGGGGCCGTGCGCAGGCGTTACTGGGCGCGCAGCTTCGCGGGCTGGCCGATGTTTGCGGCCGCGCGGCCGAGCACCGCGCACATGGCGCTGGCCCGGCTGGAATCGACGGGACGCATCGGGCAAATCGTCACCCAGAACGTCGATCGCCTGCACCAGCGCGCCGGCAGCCGCAACGTGATCGACCTGCACGGGCGGCTGGACGTGGTGCGCTGCCTGGCCAATGACCATCGCTTCGACCGTGATGCATTCCAGGCACGCCTGCGCGACGCGAATCCCGGTTGGGACGTGTCACCCGCGCGCATCGCACCGGACGGCGACGCCGACCTCGAAGGCATCGACTTCGGTGCATTCAACGTGCCCGCGTGCGAAATCTGTGGCGGCATGCTGAAGCCGGACGTGGTGTTCTATGGCGAATCGGTGCCGCGTGAAACCACGGCGGCAGCGTTGGCTGCCGTGGAATCCGCCGACGGCGTGCTGGTGGCCGGCTCGTCGCTGATGGTCTGGTCGAGCTTCCGGCTGGTGCGCACGGCCGCCGCGCGCGGCATCGAAGTCGTTGCCATCAATCGCGGGCGCACGCGTGGCGACGGCCTGTTCGCGTTCAAGCTGGATCGCGAATGCGGCGCGGTGCTTGCGGCCGTGGCCGCCGACGCGCGTTAAACCCACCCCGCCAACTGGCGCATCGCGATGGCCGTGAGCGCGGTCGCGTGGGCGGAGCCCGCGTTCAGTGCGGGGATGTAGCGGAACTGTTTGCCACCGCTGGTGAGGAACGTGGTGCGATAACGCAATGCAACCTCTTCCAGCGTTTCCAGGCAGTCCGCGGCGAAACCCGGGCACAGCACGTCGAGGCTTTCCACGTCCTGCCGGGCAAGCTGTTCGATGGTTTCGGCGGTGTAGGGGCGCAACCATGGCTGGCGGCCGAGCCTCGACTGGAATGTCACCAGCAGGTCGTCTTCGGCCATGCCCAACGCATCGCCGAGCCGGCGCGCCGTTTCATGGCATTGGTCGGGGTAGGGGTCCCCCGCGGCCGCGTACTTTTCGGGAATGCCGTGGAAGCTCAAGAGCAGTTTCCGGCCGCGGCCATGTTGCGCCCAGTGCGCCTGCACGCTGGCAGCGAGCGCGGCGAGATACCCTGCATCGGAATGGTAGTCGTTGACGGTGCGCAGTTCCGGCGGCCAGCGCAGTCTTTGCATCGCACGCGTGACGGCATCCAGCGCGGCACCCGTCGAGGTCGCCGAATACTGCGGGAACAATGGAAGCACGGCGATGCGCCGCACGCCTTTCGCCATCAGCGCTTCGAGGGTGGCATCGACGGCGGGTTCGCCATAGGTCATCGCCAACGCGACCGCGACCTTGCCCTGTGTTTGCCGCTCGACCTGGGCGCGCACGGCTTCGGCAAGCCGCTCGCTGAAAACCAGCAGCGGCGAACCGTCGTCGCGCCAGATTTTCGCGTAGGCTTCCGCGGAACGGCGAGGCCGGGTGCGCAGGATGTAACCGTGCAGAACCGGCCACCACAGCCAGCGCGGCAGTTCCACGACGCGCGGATCCGACAGGAATTCCGCCAGGTATTCGCCCACCGCATCGGTGGTCGGCGCCGCCGGCGTGCCGAGGTTCACCAGCAGCAAGGCCGTGTGCGCGCCGTCCCGCTGTTCAGCGCCGGTATCGAAACCGATGTATCGGGGCATGGCCTTGCCGGCAATCGTGACCGCGACAGTCTGCCACAGCGCCTTCGCGGCGGCATTCGGCGCGGGTCTTGCGCGACAACGGCCCAAGCCCCTGCTGCGTTACACTTGGACATGGCGGAAAGCGGCGTCCCACATCCGTGGCCGCGCGCACGATTCCGCACGAGGTTCTTATGGGTTTTGACAGTATCTGGCATTGGCTGCTGCTGCTCGTGATCGTGCTGGTGATTTTCGGCACCGGCAAGCTGACCAAGATCGGCCCCGATCTCGGCAATGCCGTGCGCGGATTCAAGAAGGCGCTGCACGGCAACGACGAAGACGACAAGGCCAAGGCGGCGGATTCCAGCGAGAAGCTGCAGGCCGATCCGCCCGCGGCCGCCGGTTCCGCGCAACAGGAACAGCGCGACTCCGCCGAGTCGAAGCACGCGCCGTAAGCGGAGGCCGTACGCCGCAATGATCGAGCTCAGCTTCTCGAAGCTGTTGTTGCTCGCCGTCATCGCGCTGGTGGTGCTGGGTCCGGAAAAACTGCCCAAGGCCGCGCGCATGGCCGGTGCGATGTTGAGGCGCCTGCGCCTGGGCTGGGAGAGCGTGCGCAGCGAAGTCGAACGCGAACTCGAGATCGAGGAAATCCGCCGCTCCGCGAAGGAAGCCGCCGAACGCGCCGACGCGCTGCGCAAGGCCGCCGATGCCGGCATGCATTCGGCGCATGCATCGGTGAACCAGACCGTCGCCGAAATCGCGGACACCGCGAAGCCGGCGCAGGGCAGCGCCGCCTCGACGGAGGTGCGCGATGGCCAATGAGCACGATCCCGGCACCGATTCCGGCTTCGACCTCGAGCAGGGCATCTTCTCGCACCTGCTGGAATTGCGTTCGCGGCTGATCAAGGCGATCGCCTGCGTGGTCGTGGTGCTGGTCTGCCTGGTGCCGTTCGCCAACCGGCTGTACACGTGGCTCGCCGAGCCGCTGGTGAAGCGCCTGCCGCACGGGGCGCACCTCATCGCCACGCAGGTCGCCAGCCCTTTCATCACGCCGCTGAAGCTCGCGTTCTACATCGCGCTGTTCGTCAGCATGCCGGTGATCGTGTACCAGTTGTGGGCGTTCGTGAGCCCCGGCCTGTACCGGCACGAAAAGCGCCTCGCGCGGCCGTTGCTGGTCGCGTCGGTGTTCCTGTTCTATTGCGGCTGCGCGTTCGCGTACTTCCTGGTGCTGCCCGCGGCGTTCCGGTTCCT
>DATEKI010000052.1:0-6930 GCA_035277545.1 Rhodanobacteraceae bacterium
CCGCCCCTTCGAGATCTTCATCAACTCGAAGAACATGGACCACTTCCAGTGGATCGTGGCGCTCACCCGCATCATGTCCGCCGTGTTCCGCAAGGGCGGCGACGTCACCTTCCTCGTCGAGGAACTGAAGGCCGTGTTCGACCCGCGCGGCGGCTACTTCAAGGCCGGCGGCGTGTACATGCCGTCGATCGTGGCCGAACTCGGCAACATCATCGAAACGCATCTCACAATGATCGGCCTGCTGAAAGGCGCCGAACTGTCCGATGCACAGAAGGCGCTGATCGCCGAAAAGCGCGCCGCCTACGAGCGCAAGAGCGCAAAAAAAAACTCTGAAATAAGCACCGCCGGCGAAATGGGCGGCGCAATGATTGGCGAAGACGGCGCGGAATACGCGGTACCCGCGGCGCAAGCCAACTCGAAATCAGACGAATCCGCCGGCAGCTTCCCGCCCGGCGCGATGATGTGCGGCAAGTGCAACACCCAGGCGCTGGTGCTCCTGGATGGCTGCCAGACTTGCCTGAATTGCGGTTACAGCAAGTGCGGCTGATTGCGTAGCCCGGATGCAGCCGAAGGCGAAATAGTCCGCGATGGCGAAATCAAGGAAGATTGGGGCGACGCTTCAACAAACCCGCAGAGCTTCTGGAGAGTGAGGGTGCCTGCCCCGGATTACGCTTCGCTCCATCCGGGCTACGCGCCGCTCCACCGCAGGGAATCGACAAACACGCAGACTGCTGCAAGACTACGCCCGCGGTGCAAGTCTTTTGGGCGGGTTCCGATGGCCGTACTGGTCGCGATGCGTCCTGAATACTTCGGACCCTATTCCGAACGGGCCATCGCGCGTTACGCGCACGAGAACATCGCCTCGTTCCGATGGGATGAAACCGCCGCCGCGGCGCGGGCCCGCGAGCAATTCCGCGGACTGTTGCCGCAAGGCCTCGGCACGCCTGGACATTGGCTGTGTGAAATCCTGGACCGTGCCGACGGCCAAACCATCGGTGCTCTCTGGTTCGGGGTCACGCCATCGCCCGGTGCGCATGTCGCCCATCTGTACGACCTGCACATCGACGAGGGCCCGCGCAGGGAGCAACACGCGCGGGCCACGCTGCGCCTGCTGGAAACGCGCTGCCGCGAACTCGGTGCCGGTTCGATCGGCCTGCAGATATTCGCCCACGACACCATGTCGCAAGTGCTCTACAGCTCGCTCGGCTTCACCGTCACGAGTTTCAACATGAGCAAGCGCATCGACGACGCCTGATCACGCAACAACAGCCGCGCCGCTGATCGCGTATCCTGCGCGCCAACTTCCACGACGCGCACCCATGGACGCCTTCAGCTACCTCTCGGTACTGATCTCGATCATCCTCGGCCTGGCCGTGACGCAGGTGCTGCAAGGCTTTCGCGGCCTGATGCTGGCACGCTCGCGGGTGCGCGCGTACTGGCCGGCACTGGTGTGGGCGGTACTCGTATTGGTCCTGTGCGTGCAGGTGTGGTGGGCGATGTTCGGCCTGAGCCAGCGTCCCGCCGCGCGCTGGACGTTCCTGGATTTCGGCCTGGTGCTGCTGCAGACGGTGCCGCTCTACCTGATGGCGGGACTGGTGCTGCCGGATATCGATGCCGAGCGCGGGCTGGACCTGCGCGACCATTACTACGCGCACCACCGCTGGTTCTTCTCGCTGCTGGTGCTGTTGATCCTCGTCAGTCTCTTGAAGGTGCGCATCCTGATCGGCCACTGGCCGGGGCCGAAGGATACGGCCTTCCAGCTGGCATTCGTGGTGCCCTCATCGATCGGCGCATGGACACGACGCGAGTGGTACCACAAGCTGCAGGCACCCCTTGCAGTGGTGGGCCTGGGTGCCTACATCGCCACGCTGTTCACGCACCTGCAGTGATTCGCGCGCCACACGTTCAACCGATGCGGTCCAGCGGCAGCCGCAGGTAGCGATGGCCGTCGGCGTCCGCGGGTGGCAGGCGCCCGCCCCGGATGTTGACCTGCAGTGCAGGCAGCAACAGGCGCGGCACCGGCAGCGTCGCGTCGCGCGCGCGGCGCCTGGCGACGAATGCGGCTTCGTCCACGCCGCCTCCGATCTGCACGTTCTCGTTGGCCTCGCGCGCGATGGTGGTGGCCACCATCGGTTCGCGCGACGCTGGCGGGTAATCGTGGCACAGGAACAATCGCGTGGCGTCCGGCAGCGCCAGGATGCGGCGGATCGACGCGTACAACTGCACTGCATCGCCGCCGGGGAAATCACAGCGCGCGGTGCCGAGGTCGGGCGCGAACAGCGTGTCGCCGATGAACGCCGCGTCACCCACGACATGGGTCAGGCTGTCGCGGGTGTGCCCCGGCGTCGCGATCACGCGCACGTGGAGCGAGCCGGCCTCGAGTTCATCGCCGTCGTCCAGCAACCGGTCGAACTGGCGGCCGTCCGCGATGAAGTCGTCGCCCAGCCCGAACACCTGCTTGAAGTGCGCCTGCACGCCGGTGATGCCGCGCCCGATCGCGACCGGCGCGTCGAGCACATCGTGCAGATGGCCGGCCGCGCTCAGGTGATCGGCGTGCGCGTGGGTTTCCAGGATCCATTCGACGCGCAACGCGCGCTGCCGCACGAACGCGATCACCGCGTCGGCGCTGGCCGTGGACGTGCGCGCGGCCGCGGCGTCGTAATCCAGCACCGGATCGATGATCGCCGCGGATTCGGTGTCGTGGACGACGTGCGTCCACGTTCCGGTGTCCTTGTGCAGGAAGGATTCGACTTCGGGATGCGACGGATCGATGCGCGGCATGCTGGTCTTCCCCTCGCGGTGCGGCGCCCTCAGTGTTGCGGCATCACCGTGTCGGCCACTTCGTAATGCCGCACCAGCGGCTCCATGTCCAGCAGGTATTTGTCGTCCTCGTCGTAATACACCGCGCGCTCCGGCTTCTTGCCGGCGTAGGCATGCAGCGCCTTCATGGAATCCCACAGTGTCAACACCTGGAACTCGCACTGCTCGCCCTGCACGCGCCGCAGCACCCACGCGCCGCGCTGGCCCTTGAAATCCCTGAGCGCGGGCAACGCGGTCTGCTGGAGGTGTTCGAGGTAGGCGTCGGCCTGCTCTTTCGAGGTGATGCCACGCCAGATGCGCATGATCATGGAGGTACTCCGCCGGCCCATGTCTGGCCGCCTGACCGACCCGCCCGTTGCGCGTAGCGTCGCCGTGCGCGCAGGTGCCGTCAAGCGCCTGCAACAGCGCATGCCGCCCGCCGAGCATGCTAGGCTGCGCTGCACATTCGTGAACGTCGTACGCCGTGCCTCCATCCTTTCGCAAGACCTGCCTGGCCCTCGCATTTTCCGGGTTGCTTCCACTGGCCGCCGGCGCACAAACCAACCCTTCGCCGGCAAGCGGTGCCAGCACCGCAGCAGCCGCGCAGGCCAATCCCGACCAGACCGCGCTGGTCAATGAGGTGGCGAAGGACACCGGCAAGAACCCCGCCGACCTGAACGCGCTGCTGGACGGCGCGGTGGTGAAGCAGGGCATCATCGATGCGATGAATCGCCCGGCCGAGAAGAAGCCGTGGAGCCAGTACCGTCCGATCTTCATGAATCCGGAGCGGATCAGCGAAGGCGTGACGTTCTACCGCCAGCACCACGCGCTGCTCGACCAGGTCAGCCAGCAGTACGGCGTGCCGCCGCAGTTCATCGTGGCCATCATCGGCGTGGAAACCAATTACGGCAGCAACACCGGCGGCTACCGCGTGCTGGATGCGCTGGTGACGCTGGCCTTCCACTACCCGCCGCGCGCGCAGTATTTCCGCGGCGAATTGAAGGCGCTGCTGGAACTGCCCGCGAACAAGCTGCCTGGTCCGATCCCGGACATCTACGGTTCCTACGCTGGCGCCGAAGGCCTTGCGCAATTCATGCCGTCCAGCATCCGCGATTTCGCGGTCGACGCCGATGGCGACGGCCACATCAACCTCATGGCCTCGCTGCCGGACGCGTTCGCCAGCATCGCCAACTATTTCCGCGCGCATGGCTGGCAAACCGGGCAGCCGGTGGCGGTGCAGGCGCAGGCCAGCGCCAATGCGGCGGCGGCGCCCGCCTATGAAAACGTCATGCCATCCACGCCGCTGGAGAAATTCACCGCCGCGGGCTATGCGCCCACGGCGCAGGAAAACCCCAGCCTGCCCGCGAACCTGTTGACGCTGGACGGCGCGAACGGTCCCGAATACTGGCTGACGTTCCCCAACTTCTACGTGATCACCCGCTACAACAAGAGCCCCATGTACGCGCTCGCGGTGATGCAACTGGCCGACGCGATCGCGCGCGGCGTCGCGGCGCAATGACGCAGGGCCGATGGTCGCGCGTCCCGTTGCCGCTGGCGCTGCTGGCGCTGGCGGCCCTGGCGTTGACGGGATGTTCGTCCAATCCGAAACGGCCCGCGGCGCGCGCAGGCGGCGGCAACAGCGGCACGCCGTGGCGCGACGACACCGGCTTGTCGCAGTCCGAGCGTTACCGCCACCGCAACGATTCCACGCCCGACATCGCGGGCGTCGATTTCAGCAAGATCCCGGAACCCGTGCCGGAAGCGCTGCCGCTCTCGCGCTACGGCAACAAATCGCCCTACAGCGTGAACGGCCAGGCCTATCGCGTGCTGCCGAGCGCCGCCGGTTACGACGAGCGCGGCATCGCTTCGTACTACGGCACCAAGTTCAACGGATACAAGACATCGAATTTCGAAACCTACGACATGTACAGGTTCTCGGCGGCCAGCAAGGTGCTGCCACTGCCGAGCTTCGCGCGCGTCACCAACCTCCAGAACGGCAAGAGCGTGATCGTGCGCATCAACGACCGCGGCCCGTTCGTGCCCAACCGCATCATCGACCTGTCGCTGGCCGCCGCGGTGCGCATCGGCATCTGGCCGCGCGGCACCGGTCTCGTCGAGGTGCAGGGCATCGATCCGGCGCATCCGAACGCGGAACCTGCGCCCGTCACCGCGGTCACACCGCGGACCGGCAAGCCGCCCCAGCTGTACGTGCAGGTCGGTGCGTTCGCGGATGCGGGCAATGCCGAACGGCTGGCCGCGAGGTTGCGAGGTCTGAATCTGGGTGCGGTGCGCGTGGTCGCCGCCAGCGTGAATGGACGTACGCTGCAACGCGTGCAGATCGGGCCGTTGCCCGACGTGGACACGGTGGACCGCACCACGGCCAGGCTCGATTCGCTGGGTTTGCCGCACGCCAGCGTCGCAGTACAGTAAGCGGTTTGGTGCAAGCGGCCTGCGCATATGCGGCCCGCAAAACATTCGGGAATCAAAAATCTGATGAAGACCCTGCGTTCGTTGCTGACGGTTTCCTTGATCGCCTTCACCGGCCTCGCTTTCATCGGCGTGTCGTTCGCGCAAACCGCGCTGCCGCCGAAACCCTCGACGCCGCCCAAGCCGGTGCCGACGATTCCCGAGACGCCGATTCCACCGGCGCCGCAGCCGAACGCACAGGCGTGGGTGCTGATGGATTACGCGAACGGCCAGATCCTGGCGTCCAGCAACATGGATGCGCGTCGTGCACCAGCCTCGCTGACCAAGATCATGACCGAGTACGTGGTCAACGCCGAGCTCGCGGCCGGCAAGATCCACATGGACGACAAGGTGCACATCAGCGAGCACGCCTGGCGCGCGGGCGGCGCGGGCACCGACGGCTCGACCAGCTTCCTGAAACTGGATTCGGACGTGCCGCTGAAGGACCTGCTGTACGGCATGATCATCCAGTCCGGCAATGACGCCGCGATCGCGCTGGCCGAGCACGTCGCGGGTTCCGAGCAGGCCTTCGCGGAAATGATGAACGCCTATGCCAAGCGGCTCGGCATGGACAACACGCATTTCATCAATGCGTCAGGTTACCCCGCGCCCGACCACTACAGCAGCGCGCACGACATCGCGATCCTTTCGCGCGCGCTGATCCACAACTTCCCCGAGCAATACAAGATCTCGGCGATCAAGTCGTTCGAGTGGAACGGCATCACCCAGCACAACCGCAACACGCTGCTGTGGACCGATCCGAGCGTGGACGGCATCAAGACCGGCTCGACCAAGGAAGCCGGCTTCTGCCTCGCTGCCTCGGCGCTGCGCAACGGCATGCGCCTGATCGCGGTCACCATGGGTGGCCCCGACATGAATGCCGCGACCACCGGCGACGAGGCGCTGCTGAACTGGGGCTTCAATTTCTATCGCACCCACGACCTCTACAAGGCCGGCCAGGTGCTGGCGACGCCGCGGCTGTGGAAGGGCGAGGCCAACACGCTCGAACTCGGCATCGCCGAGGATGCATCGGTGACCATTCCGCGCGGCAAGTACGACCAGTTGCAGGCCACCCTGGAAATTCCCGAGCGCCTGATCGCGCCGTTCAAGCAGGGCCAACAGGTCGGTTCGCTCAAGGTGACGTTCGACGGCAAGCCGGTGGTCACCGAGCCACTGGTGGTGCTGAAGGACGCGCCGCAGGGTGGTTTCTTCAAGCGCCTGTGGGACGCGATCCTGCTGCTGTTCCATCGCGGCAACGGCACCACCACCACGCCGGCGCCGACCGTGACCGTCTCGTCGGCGTCGAGCGTGGCACCGCCGGCTTCGACGAAGTAAGGTTGCGTTGTGCGTGACCTCGACGACATCGAGAAGAAGGACGGCCAGGGCTTCCAGTTCCCCGGCAGTTTCGAGATCACCGCGATGGGCAATGCCAGCGCGAACCTGCGCGAGCGCGTGCCGGAAATCCTCCGTGGACTCGGCCTGTCGGTGCTGGAAGCGAGCGTGCGCGAACGGCCCTCCAGCCAGGGCAATTACGTGTCGGTGAGTGTGGTCTTCAACTGCCCTTCGCGCGAGAAGCACGAAGAGGCCCACGCCGCGCTGCGCGCCGATCCGGATATCCGGTACACGCTGTGAGCGCGCGTCCGCTGTGGGTGCGCCACCTCGGCC
>DATEKI010000053.1:0-3146 GCA_035277545.1 Rhodanobacteraceae bacterium
CACCGCGACGCAAATGCTGCAGTCGATGGTCGAGTCGCCCATCCCGACGCGCGCCGAGGTCCTCGACGTTGCGAACGCGGTGCTGGATGGCAGCGACGCGGTGATGTTGTCGGCGGAATCCGCCGCGGGCAAACACCCCGATCTCGCCGTCGCCGCGATGAGCCGCATCTGCTTCGGCGCCGAACGCCAGTTCGAGCCGACCGAGGACATCTCCGCCCTCACCCATCGCCTCGACCGCACCGACCAGGCGATCGCGATGGCCGCGATGTTCCTGGCCACCCAACTGCCGGTGCGCGCAATCGTTGCGCTGACCGAGTCGGGTACCACCGCGCAATGGCTGTCGCGCTACCGCTCCTCGGTGCCGATCTACGCGCTGACGCCCAGCGCGGAAGCACGCCGCCGCATGCTGCTGCTGCGCGACGTCAGGCCCATCCCGTTCGCCGGCCACGACACCTACCCCGCGCTGGTGGTACGTGAAGCCGTGCGCACGTTGTTCCAGCGCGGCGACCTCAAGGAAGGCGACCGCGTCCTGCTGACCCACGGCGACCACACCGGTCGCGGCGGCGGCACCAACACGCTGAAGCTGCTGAGCGTCGGTGCGGACGGGATTGCCGAGAGCTTGAGGGATTTGTAGCTACCACCGGGAGGCTTGGAGATGATCAGCGCGAACGCTAGATTGTTTCTATTGGTTCTCGTCGCGGCAGTCTGCAATCCGCTTCAAGCCGCCGACAATCAAATCCACGTCATTCCGGAAGCACAATTGCAGCAGTGGTGGCAGCCGTCCGCAAACCACAATCCGCCACCCCAATACCCAATCGAAGCGATCAAATCCGGCGTGGAGGGTTGCATGGCCGTGGCATTCGAGATCCACAGCGACGGCAGCGTCTCGAACGAGCGCCTGTGGCGGGACAAAACGCCCAGGTTCCACGAAACGAAGGCTTGGGAACAGGCAACGCTTCTGGCAGTCCATCAATGGCATTTCGAACCGGCGCCCGCCAACGCGAATCGCGATCCTGTTTATACGTATACGACCATTACGTTCACGCTCAGCAATGGATCAAAATGGACCAAGTACGACAAGGAACGGGATAACAAAAACAAGGCCAAGTGTGAGATGGCCGATTTCCCGCAACAGGTTCAGGCCATGATCAATTCGGCGCAAGCAGGCAAAAAACCATGAAACGGACGCACACTGCCACGGTAACGTTCCTCGGCATCTTTGCAATATGCATGTCCGCGTCTGCCGCGGTCGGGCCCAATGTGCAGGCCGTCCAGCCCGACCACCTGAACGACTACTGGGTGATGACCAACACGTCGCTCAACGTGGACGTACCCAACAGTGGCGTGAACCTGAGCAAGCCGACCTGCTCGGCGGTCACCTACATGATCGGCTCGGACGGCGTGACACGTGACATCGTGGTCCGGAAAACGATTCCCGCGGGTGACCTGAAAACGGTCGCCGCAAGCGCGGTCAAGGACATGCACTACACGCCGGGGGCAAACAATGCCGCACGTTCGCCGGTGTTCACCTACATCATCATCCCGTTCAACCTGCCCGCCGATCCGGCCACGCGCAAGAAGATCACGGACGCGTGCGTGCTGAAGGATTTCCCACAAGGGTACAGGTGAGACCGCCGGCGGAACGACCGGCAATCGCGCATTGCGCAACACCCGGGCAACCTGGGCGCCAAGGCGAATTGCCCCCTCATCCGTCCTTCGGGCACCTTCTTCCGAAGAGCGAGGGAACGACAAAAAAACCCGTGTTCGCCTATACTTGGCGGTCCACCGACAGCAGCGGAACTCCGTCATGAGCATCGATCAAATGGAAGCCATCGCGCAGGCCATGGTTGCGCCCGGCAAGGGCATCATCGCGATCGACGAATCCTCGGGCACCATCAAGAAGCGCTTCGACGCGGTTGGCGTTCCCGATTCTGAAGAAAACCGCCGAGCCTATCGCGAAATGCTGCTGACGGCGCCGGGCCTCTCGCAGCACATTTCCGGCGCGATCCTGTACGACGAAACCATCCGCCAATCGACCAAGGCCGGCGTGCCGTTCACCAAGGTGATGAAGGACGCCGGCATCATCCCCGGCATCAAGGTCGATCTCGGCGCCAAGCCTCTGGCAGGCTTCCCGGGTGAACTCGTGACCGAAGGCCTCGATGGCCTGCGCGAGCGCCTCGCCGAATACGTGAAGCTGGGCGCCGAGTTCGCCAAGTGGCGCGCCGTGATCACCATCGGCGACGACATGCCGAGCTCCACCTGCATCGACGCCAATACCCACGCGCTGGCGCGCTACGCCGCGCTGTGCCAGGAAGCGGGCATCGTGCCGATGGTCGAGCCCGAAGTGCTGATGGACGGCGACCACGACATCGAGACCTGCTACGAGGTCACCGAGGCCACGCTGCGCTCGCTGTTCTCGGCGCTGTACGAACACAACGTGATGCTGGAAGGCACGATCCTCAAAGCCAGCATGGTGGTGTCGGGCAAGGACTGCGCGGAACAGGCCGACGTGGAGGAAGTCGCGGAATCGACCATCCTGTGCCTGAAGTCGGCCGTGCCGGCGGTGCTGCCGGGCATCGTGTTCCTGTCCGGCGGACAGAGCGACGAAGACGCCACCGCGCACCTGAACGCGATGAACCGCCTCGGCCCGCATCCGTGGCCGCTGTCGTTCTCCTACGGCCGCGCGATGCAGCAGGCCGCGCTGCACCTGTGGGCGCAAGACCTCACCGGCAACTTCGCCGCCGCGCAGAAGATCGTGGTCGAACGCGCGCGCGACAATGGGCTGGCTGCGTTGGGGCAGTGGAAGAAAGCTGCCTGAGCCACAGTTCCTGCCGTAGGGCGGGAGAAGCGCAGCGAATCCCGCCGAGCAGCCAGTCGATGCATCGACGGCGGGTTATCACCCGCCCTACAAAACCGCTGGCGCACGCCGGCGGTTTTGCTTTGGACGTTGCATCCCGCGACCATTCTCTCTATCTTGATGGAGAGATATAAGGACGCGGCAGTCAATGACCCCGATTTCGCTCGAATTCTTCCCGCCCAAGACGGACGAACAACGTGCGCAACTGGAACGCGCGCTGCCGAAACTGAAGGCGCTGGCGCCGGAATTCGTCAGCGTCACCTTCGGTGCGGGCGGTTCCACGCTCACC
>DATEKI010000054.1:0-2538 GCA_035277545.1 Rhodanobacteraceae bacterium
TTTTTTGCCCATCGACAGGAATCGCGGATCGGAAACACGCACCAGCGCGCGGATCACCGGGTCAAAAAGAGATGCAGAACGGTCGGTAACCCACTGACACTTATCGGCAAGTTTCCCCAAAATATTCCGGTAAGCCAAAGACGGGATGTGTTACTTTACGCTTTGTTACCAGGAAATCCATCACAATTTTCCTCAATGCACCCGGTTTGGCCGTGTCCGACGCCGCAATCTTCATATTTTAATATAGAAATATCACGTAACTATTTATTTTAAATTATATTATTTTGAAGCGAAAAACGCGGCGAATCGACGCGCCAGTCGGGCCTGCTTCAAGCACAAGCCTGCCGCGGAATCGCCTTCGCGATTCCGCGCGTGCCGAAACCAGGGGAACGATGCCGCGTCTTACCCGTGCGCCAAGGCGTAATCGATCGCCGCGCACGCAGCCGCCGATTGCGCGGCGTTGCATTGTTCGGGCGTGGCGCGCGGACTGTCGGGATACACCTCGGTGGTGGTGCGCCAGCGCGCGGCAGTGATGCCCGCACACAGACCCCACTTCACCACCGGATACTCGATGACGCCCGGGGCCACCACCGGTGAACCGATGATGGTGCCGTCCGGGTCGGCCGGTGCTATGTGCGTCACCTTCGCCACAGCGGCGATCACCGCCTGCTGGAATTCCGGCTCCGGGTTGGCACTGTCGCCGCACAGGTAGAAGCCGTCCGGGATCGTGCCCGGCTCGAACGGCTTGCCGTCACGCGCGGCCAGCGCGGGACGGAATTCGGATTCGTCGGTGTCGGTGGTTTCGTGCAGGTCGATGTGCATGGCCACACGCTCGCGGAACGGCGCGACGAAACGCATGAGCGCGGCGGACTCTGGCGCCGGACTGCGGACGATGAAATTGCGGTTGGGATCGAGCGCGTATGGATCCCAGCGATGGATGCGTTCGTAGCCCCACGGGCTCACGCAGGGCACGATCACCAGGTTGGCGCGGCCCGCGTAATCTTCGGCACCCCGCTCCGCGAAACGCAATGCGCCGTGCACGCCACTGGTTTCGTAGCCGTGCACGCCGCCCGTCACCAGCATGACCGGCAGCTTGTCATCCCATGTGCGGCTTTTCAGCGCGAACAAGGGGTAGCTGTCCGGCGAATAATCGAGCTTGCCGTACTGCGTGACGTCGAAGCGCGCGCGCAACCGGTCGACCGCACCCAGCACCTCATCGGCGTAACTGCGCTGCTTGCGCTGGCGCGCGAGCCATTCGGCTTTCTCGGCATCGCCCCAGGGCTGGCCGGGTTTGCCTATCGGATAAAACGCAGTGGCTGCCGCCATGTCGTTGTCCATGCTCTCGCTCCAATGCATGCCAGCACTTTACACGCGCAATCGAGTGCTTGCCGTGCCAAAAGACATGCACACCTGTGGCACATGCGACGATGCCGACGAAACACGACCATGGACGCGGTCTACGCAGCCCGGCAGGCGTCCCGGCGCTCAAGCCCCCGTTCGGAGCCATGCATGAGATTTCGATTCGCGATTCCCGCCTTGTTCGTGCTGCTGGCCTGGTCCGGCATTGCCTGTGCACAGGTCGACCTTGCGAGGCTCCGGCATGGCATGGCCGGCCCGCAGGCCGAGGTGCTGGTGCTCGGCACCGCGCATCTTTCCAATGCACCCAAGGGATTCAGACCCGAGTCGCTGCAACCGCTGCTGGTGCGGCTCGCCGCGTTCAAGCCCGACATCATCGCGGTTGAATCCATCCCGGGCGAAGAATGCGCGCAGATCAGGCAGTACCCGTCGATCTACGACCCGGAAAACCTCGCACCGTTCTGCATCGACACCGGAGAAGCGAAAGCCGCGACGGGCCTGGATCAATCCCGGGCCGTGGTCGCGGTGCATGAGGCGATGAAGGCGTGGCCGGCGCATCCTTCCGCCGCGCAACGCCGACACCTCGCCGCCCTTTTCCTTGCGGCCGGCGAACCGGCCTCGGCACTGGTGCAATGGCTGCGATTGCCGGACGCCGAACGCCACGCCGGTGACGGACTGGACGATGCGCTGGTCGCGCAAATGAACAAGCGCCTCGGCTACAACAACGAGGTCTACCGGATCGCCGCGCCGCTGGCCGTGACACTGGGCGAACAACGGGTGTACCCGATCGACGACCACACCGGCGACAACGTTACGATCCCGCATTCCGGGGACAAGGCCTTCGCGGCAGCCATCCGCAAGGCATGGGATTCGAGCCGCGCAAGCATCAAGCCGATGCGCGACCGTGAGCATGACCTGCTCGCGAGCAACCGCATCATGGCGCTGTATCGCCTGCTCAACCGGCCCGACTCGCAACAAGCAGCCATCGAAGCCGACATGGGCGCCGCGTTGGGCGAAGGCGCCGCGCCGTACTACGGCCACATGTACGTCATCGGCTGGGAGGCGCGCAACCTGCGCATGGCGGCCAACATCATGGCGACCTTTCGCGAACGGCCCGGTGCGCGCGTGCTGGTCATCGTGGGTGCCACGCACAAACCCTGGCTCGACAAGATCCTCGGGCAG
>DATEKI010000055.1:0-13085 GCA_035277545.1 Rhodanobacteraceae bacterium
GGGGCCATAGCTCAGTTGGGAGAGCGCTACAATGGCATTGTAGAGGTCGTCGGTTCGATCCCGTCTGGCTCCACCAAATCCCCACGCTGTCCCCATCGTCTAGAGGCCTAGGACACCACCCTTTCACGGTGGCGACCGGGGTTCGAATCCCCGTGGGGACGCCATGGCTGTTGCCAGGGCACGTGGCGATCCAAGTAAAATGTGCGGCCCGGAACACGCAGCATGCCGCACGCGGACGCAAGGTCCGCAATACCACAATCAGGTTTCAGGACGACGGAGCGGTAGTTCAGCTGGTTAGAATGCTGGCCTGTCACGCCGGAGGTCGCGGGTTCGAGTCCCGTCCGCTCCGCCAGTTCTGGTTCCACGTTCATTTTCGAGAGCCCGCCTTGCGCGGGCTTTTTCTTTGCCCCACGCGAAGGCCGTCGGGTTGTCTCAACCCTTGCGACGAGACCGATGGATAATCCTCCCACGTGAAGTTCTCCCTTGAGCCCTCGAGTCTCGCCAAAGCGCTGCGCGCATTGCGGCGCAGGCATCCCACCAGGCCATTCCGGGACTCCCGTTTGCGGATCACCGCGACCGCAAATGGCGTGACGCTGGAAACCAACCTGTCCAGCGCCTTCCTGCCGGCACAGGTCGCGGTCGCGGGCGGATGCGAGGTGTCGCGCGAATCGGTGACACGCGTGATCGGCACCTTTGTGCGCGGCAAGCCGGTCACGATCGAGGCGCGTGATGGACGCCTGCACATCGGCGGCTGGAGCATCGAAACCAGCGCGCAATTCGCATCACGGGAAAACGACGGCTGGAACTTCGAGGGCGAAGACCGCGACATGCAGCTTTCGCCGGATTGAACAACCACATGCAAAGGGGGCAACATGCTGAGCGGACGTTTTACGCAGGCCGTGGACTACGCGCGCGAAGCGCACGCTTCGCAAACCCGCAAGGGCACGTCCATTCCCTACATCGCGCACTTGCTGGGCGTCGCGAGCCTGGTGCTCGATTACGGCGGCGACGAGGACCAGGCGATCGCCGCCCTGCTGCACGACACCATCGAAGATCAGGGCGTGCATCACGAGGCAGTCATCCGCCGACAATTCGGCGACCGCGTAGCCGACATCGTGCTTTCCTGCACCGACGGCACGCAGGCCGGCAAGGCGGCAATCACGCCGGAAGCGAAACGCGCCGATTGGGAAAAACGCAAGCGCTCCTATCTGGCACATCTCGCCGAAACGTCTGACGATGCCTTGCTGGTGAGCGGTTGCGACAAACTGCACAACGCGCGTGCGATCGTCACGGACTTGCACAACCCCGCGGTGGGTGCGGCGGTGTTCGATCGCTTCACGGGAAAGCGCGACGGTACGCTGTGGTACTACCGCGAGATCGCCAGCATCTTCAAGGCACGCAAGGCGCCGATGGCCGGGGCGCTCGACCGGATGGTTCGCGCCATGCAGGACTGATCCATGCCCTCCGAAATCGAACGCAAGTTCCTGGTCTCCGGAACGGGATGGCAACAGCCCGACCCTCGGCGCGTGATCCAGGGATATTTGAACCGCGACAAGTGCCGAACGGTGCGTGTACGGATCGACGACATGCGTGGGTTCCTGACGGTCAAGGGCATGAACACCGGGGCAACCCGTGACGAATTCGAGTATCCGATCCCGCTTGCCGATGCCAGGCAACTCCTCGGGCTATGCGACGGAGCCCTCATCGAAAAGCTGCGGCACGAATTGATCTTCGAGGGAATGCGATGGGAAGTCGATCAATTCCAGGGCGCGAATGCGGGGCTTGTGGTCGCGGAGATCGAGTTGGCTGCCGAGACACAGGCATTCGCGCGACCCGCGTGGGTGGGTGAGGAGGTCACGCAGGATCCTCGTTATTTCAACTCCAACCTCTCCGCGCATCCCTTCAACGCGTGGCCCGTCGGGCAAGGCTCCTGATCCCTACGGCGAGGCTCGCGGCGCGCATCAAACCCGTCGATCAGGCAGCCGACGCCGTTGCAGGCAGCCGCTCCAGCGTCGCCAGTGAATGCCCCTGCCCCGCCAGGTATTCGAGCCAGCGGTTGAGGAACCCGTTCATGCGCAGGCGGTGTTGCAACACGTTGCGCGTCGGCGCGAGCGGCCCGAGTACCTGCCACAGGTCGCGGCCAGGCTGGCAATGCAACGCCTCGGTCATGTGCGCATCGAGATAGCAGCGAATCTGCGCGGACGGCGCGGGGTCGCCGGTGCTCGCATCCACCACTGCGTACGTCAGGCCGAGTTCGAGCGTGTACGGATGCCGCTCCTGCACCGACAGCCGCACGTCGAGGCCATCACCCACCGACGAAACGTATTCACCTACGGTCAGCCGATGCGGCGCGAACAGGCGCGCGAGGCGCTGGTGGTTCTCCGAATACAGCCCCATCAGCCAGCCGAAGCGGTCCGGCAGCAGGGCCGCCGCGAACGAACGTCGGCGTTGGGTGGAAGCGGGATGGGGGAGTACCGATTGCATGGGTCGATCTTAGCGCAGGAATTTCTTTTGGCACGTCTTGAAATTTCCGCGCGAAACGCGCAACGTACCGGTCTCGGCGCCACAAGGCGCCGAAACTGTTTCATGGGTCCGCGAAGATCGTGGTTCAACCCCTGTGCCGCGCGTGGACCGCGACACTCGTACTTACAACGTCTGCGCGTGGAAGGTGTCGCAGGCGTTGATGTCGCCGGACTGGAAACCCGTCTTGAACCATTTCACCCGCTCGGCCGAGGTGCCGTGGGTGAAGGAATCGGGTACCACCGCGCCCTGCGCTTCCTTCTGCAACGTGTCGTCGCCGATTTGCGAAGCGGCGTTGAGCGCGCTCTCGACGTCGCCGGCCTGCAGCCACTGCAATTGTTGTTGCGACTTGTTGGCCCACACGCCGGCGAAACAGTCGGCCTGCAGTTCCAGGCGCACCGACAAACCGTCCGCGCCCTTCATCGGTTCGCCGCGCTGCGCGAGCTGCTGCTCCATGTCCATGATGCCGAGCTGGTCCTGCACGTGGTGGCCGACTTCGTGTGCGACCACGTAGGCGCGCGCGAAGTCGCTGTTGGAATGGAAACGCGTCGCGAGTTCCTGGAAGAAATCTAGATCCAGGTACACGCGCTTGTCGCCGGGGCAATAGAACGGCCCGACCGCCGCCGTCGCGCCGCCGCAGGCCGTCGCAACCTGCCCGTGGAACAGGATCAGCTTGGGATCGACGTACTGCTTGCCCATTTGCTGGAAATACGCGGTCCAAACATCCTCGGTGCTGCCGAGGATCCTGCTGACGAACTGCACCTGCGGATCGCTCTTGTCGACCTGCGTGGTCTGCGCCGGCGTGTTGCCACCGGACATGTCGCCGCTACCGGTGAGCAATCCGAAAATGATCCCGCGCGTGGACGGGAAGATCATCGCGATGATGATCGCGATGATGGTGCCGCCGAGTCCGAGATGGATGCGGCCGATGCCGAGCCCACCGCCGCCGCCACCGCCGCTCGCCTCTTCCACGTTGTCGCTGGAACGCCCTTTTTGCCAAAGCATGACGATTCTCCTTTCCCCGGACCGCGGCAGCGCGGATTTGCGCACTTTGCGGCAAGCCGGGGCGCGTCGCAAGTGCGCGCGACGGCGTATCCACCGTTCCTGAACGAGTGCCACTTGCGTCCGGCCGTCAGTCAGGAAGGCCGGGCTAGGCTTTGAAACGAGCCGAAGGAAATACCGGAGATGACACGCGCAGGCCGGATCCTGATCTGGATCGTGGTGGCGATCGCCGTGCTGCTGGTGGCGGTCGTGCTGTTCGTCGCATTGTTCAACTGGAACAATGCGCGTCCATGGCTGGACCAGCGGCTGAGCGCTTCGATCGGACGTCCCGTCGCGATCAACGGTGACCTGACCGTCGACTGGTTGCGCAATCCCGACGCCCGGGGTGCCGCGCACTGGGTTCCGTGGCCGCACTTCACCGCGCGGGACATCAGCATCGCCAACCCCGCCTGGGCGCAGCAGCCGCGCTTCGCGACGGTGCAGCAGGTGCGCTTCAGCGTGAACCCGCTGGCCCTGCTCTCGCACACCATCGCCATTCCTTCGCTCAAGCTGTACGGGCCTGCCGTCGATGTCGAACGCGACAAGCAGGGCCGCGAGAACTGGACGTTCACGTTCGCGCACGGCGGGGGCTGGAAGCTCGACATCGGCGAAGTCGGTTTCGATGCGGGCAGCATCCGCTGGAACGACGACAAGCTGGACATGCACCTCGATGTCGGCGTGAAGCCGCTGGGAAAACCCATTCCCTTCGACCAGATCGTCCCGCCCCGCGGCAGCGCGCAAACGACACCGCCGCCGCATTCGAGCCAGGCTTATTACTTCGCGTGGACCGCAAGGGGAACCTGGCGCCACGCCAAGGCCAGCGGTGACGGCAAGATTGGAAGCGTGCTGGCGTTGTCCGACGCGTCGGTACCATTTCCGCTGCAGGCCGACCTGCGCCTGCGCGACCTGCACATCAGGCTGGCGGGAACGCTGTCCGACCCCGTGCATCTCGGCGCGCTCGACCTGGACCTCTCCGTCTCCGGCGACAGCATGTCGCATCTGTACGCGCTTACCGGCGTGAACCTGCCCACCACGGCACCGTTCTCGACCCGCGGGCGCCTGCTCGCGCACATCCACCAGGGCATCTTCACGTACGAGAAGTTCGACGGAACGGTCGGCCACAGCGACCTGCACGGCAGCGTCACCTATACCAGCGGCGGCGCACGCCCGAAACTCAGTGGCACGCTTGCCTCCAACGTGCTCGACTTCGCCGACCTCGCGCCGCTGATCGGCGCCGACAGCAACGCGGCGAAGGCCAGGCGTGGCGAAACCCGGAAACAGCCGGCCGACAAACTGCTTCCCGTCGAACCCTTCGACACCGCGCGCTGGCGCGCGATGGACGCCGACGTGCATTTCACCGGCAAGCGGATCGTGCGCAAGGGCGCGCTGCCGATCAGCAACCTTTCCACGTACGTGGTCCTGGACGACGGCGTGCTGAAACTCGACCCCCTTGCGTTGTCCGCGGCCGGCGGGGAATTGAACGCGAACGTTTCGCTGGATGGCCGCAAGGATCCGATGCACGGCGAAGCCACCTTGAAGCTGCGGCACCTCCAGCTCAAAAAATTGTTCCCGACCGTGGACCTGATGCACACGAGCCTCGGCCAGATCAATGGTGACGCGACACTGAAAGGCGACGGCAATTCAGTCGCGCGGCTGCTCGGCACGTCGAACGGGGAGGTGAAGCTGCTGGTCGACAACGGCGCCGTCAGCAAGCTGCTGCTGGAGGAAGCCGGGCTCAACGTCGGCAACATCATCGTCACCAAGCTGGCCGGCGACAAGCCGGAGAAGATCAACTGCGCGGCGGCCGACCTGGTCGCGAAAGACGGTGTGTGGCGGCCCCGGCTGTTTTTCGTCGATGCCGAAACGATGCGTATCGACGTCGACGGCAGCATGGATCTCGGGAACGAGACGCTCGACCTGGTGATGCACCCGCACAGCAAGGGCATCCGCGTGCTGTCGCTGCGCTCGCCGCTGTACCTGCGCGGCACCCTGAAGCATCCCGACGCGGGCGTGGAAAAGGGTCCGCTGCTTGCGCGCGGGGTGGGCGCGGCCGTACTCGGTGTGGTGGCCGCGCCCGCCGCCGCGCTGGCGGCGCTGGTCGCGCCCAGCCATGAAGACGAAAACGCCTGCATGGGCGTCCTCGACGGCATGCGCAAACCGGCGAAGACGCGCTGACGAAAAAGCCGCGGGTCATGGATAATTGGCAGACGCATTCATTCCAGCGGACGCGCTACGCGCGCCGCTGAATTCGGACGTCGAGCCGACGTGCCGCTTTCCATTCTTTCTCGCACATTTTCATATGACCCCACAAGCCAAGGCGCAATGGCAGCTCCACTTCTGCGTGGTGCTGTGGGGCTTCACCGCCATCCTCGGCAAGCTGATCACGCTGACCGCGCTGCAACTGGTGTGGTGGCGGATGCTGATCGTCACCGCTGCGCTGCTGATGCTTCCAAAGGTATGGCGCGAACTGCGCGCGATGCCGCCGCGCCGGCTCGCGGCCTACGCGGGCATCGGCGTGCTGGTGGCGCTGCACTGGCTGACCTTCTACTCCGCGGTCAAACTCGCCAATGCCTCGGTGGCCGCGACCTGCATTGCGTTGGCGCCGGTGTTCCTCGCGGTGATCGAGCCACTGGTGGTGGGACGGAAATTCGATCCGCGTGAATTGCTGATCGGCGTGGCCGTCGTACCAGGCGTGGCGTTGGTCGTGGGCGGCGTGCCCGCGGACATGCGCCTCGGCGTCGGAGTGGGTGTGCTGTCGGCGGCGCTCTGCGCGACTTTCGGCGCCTTCAACAAGCGCATGGCGGACCGGGGCGGCGCACTGACCGTCACCGGCATCGAACTCGGCGCCGGCACCCTTTTCCTGACGCTCGTCACTTTGCTCTGGCACGGCGAAGGCACGTTCGCCATCCCGGACCTGCACGACGCCGTGTTGCTGCTGGTGCTGGCGATCGCCTGCACGCTGCTGCCGTTCGCGCTCGCGCTGGCGGTGCTGCGCAAGCTGTCGGCCTACACCGTGCAACTCGCGACCAACCTCGAACCCGTGTATGCGATCGTGCTGGCGGTGATCCTGCTGGGCGAGCAGCACCAGCTCGACGCGTGGTTCTACATTGGCGTCGCGGTCATACTCGGCGCGGTGTTCATGCACCCGCTGCTGACGCGGCAGCCCGCAACCAAACCGCCGGAGGCCGTACTGGGCACGGCGGAGTCGAAGTCGATGGAGTAGCCACGTTGCATTCTATGCGATGCCTGCCACCACGTTGACCGTCAGCGCGATGATGACGACGTCGAAGAAAAACGAGATCAGGGCATGCACCGTGGCCACGCGCCGGATCGCGCGTTCGGTGATCTCCACGTCCGAGACCTGGAACGTCATGCCGAGGCAGAACGCGAAGTAGGTGAAGTCCCAGTAGTCGGGCTCCCTGGTCCCGGGAAAGCCAAGGCCCCAATGCTTGCCCGTGCCCTCGCCGTAAAACTCGTGTGCGTAATGCAGCGTGAAGGTGGTATTGGTGAACAGCCACGCCAGCAGCAGCGTGCACGCGGCAAGCGCGATCGCGGGAAGGCCGCCATGCTTGCTGCCGTGCAGCTCGACTGCCAGGGCGACCAACGCGATGGCGGCGACCGCAACGCTGGTCAGGATGAAGCCCCAGTAGTTTTCGTCCTGCGCGCGGGCACGGCGTTGCATGGAATCGGTTTTCGCGTGCGCGAACATCCATGCGACGGCGGCCAGGAACAGCAACGCCGCGATGTCGAAAGCCAACAGCACGCCCAGCGCGGGCCGCATCCCGCCGAGGATCAAGCCCGCCATCAGCGCGACGAAAAGCAGCCCGCAAAGGCTCAGGCGCAGGTGCCTGCGCAGGTTGCGGGGCAACCAATTCGGGCCGCCGAGCGGGGTGCCGGGGTTTTCCGAAGCCATGCGTGCCGCCCTTTCGCGAGGATCTCGATCATAGCCGACACCCACGCGTGGCCCCCGGCGCGACAACCCGCGCGGTTTGCGAAACAATGGCGACATGACCCGCAAATCCGACAGCCGGGCCTCCCAGGGCGATCCCCAGGATCCCGCCGCCGACCCGACGCGTCGCGGCTTTCAATTGGCGCGGGTACGGCATCTGGCGGAGACACGCCCGGACAGCAGCCTCCGTGACCGCGTGATCGAGGAAACCCCGGTCGCGCTGGTCTACAACGGCGTGCCCTTCGCGGTGATGATGGCGACGCCGTGCGACCTCGAGGATTTCGCGCTGGGCTTCGCGCTGTCCGAAGGCATCGTCGAAAATGCTTCCGAGTTCGATCTGGTGGACGTACTGCGAAGCGATCGTGGCATCACGCTGCAGGGATTGATTCCGGCGGCGCGGTTCGAAGCGGTGCAGGCGCGGCGGCGCAGCCTCGCCGGGCGCAGCGGCTGCGGCCTGTGCGGCGTCGAAGCGCTGGAAGATGCCGTGCGTCCCCTGCCCCGCGTGCAATCGTTGACGCGCATTCCGCGAGACGCAATCGCGGCCGGCATGCGTGCGCTCGCGCGCGGCCAACCGCTCAACGCGATGACGGGCGGCGCCCACGCCGCGGCTTTCGTCGCCGAAGGCGGCTCCCTGGTCGTACGCGAGGACGTCGGGCGCCACAACGCGCTGGACAAGGTGATCGGCGCGTTGGCATCGACGCGGCCAAGACGCGATACCCTGTTCGCGCATACCTCGACGGGCTTCGCGGCGATCACCTCTCGCGCTTCGTGGGAAATGCTGCACAAGGCCGCGCATGCGGCCATCGCGGTGGTCGCGGCCATCTCGGCACCCACGTCGCTGGCGATCGAAGCCGCCGATGCCGCCGGGATCACGCTGGTCGCGTTCGCGCGCGACGAATCGATGAACGTCTACACGCACACCGACCGGATAGCCTGACCGGCGTGGAAACCTTTCGGGAACGTCGCGACCAGGAACTGGTCCATGAATGACCAAACCGGCAGGACCGCCGGTTTGAGCGCCCCCGGATCGAGTCCGGGGGCGAGCCACGGGCACATGGCGGGTGGCGCTGCAGGTTATCGAGGATCGCTCAACCCTTGGCGTCCTTCTTGGCGTGTTTCTCCGCGCGCTTTTCCTTCAGCGTCTTCTGCGGTTTTTTCTTCTCTTCCTTCTTCTTGTCCATACCTTTCATGGACGGCTCCTCTTGGCAGTGGTCCGTGGGCACAAAGATGCGCCACTCCGCGGCACTTCGCAAGAGGGAAAACGGTGACGCCCGTCATTCGCCGGAAAGGCTAGACTCTCCATGCAGACATCGACAGGATCGCCAGTCATGAACACGCCTGCAAAAAACACACTTGCCATGGTCATCCCGTCGCTGCGCTACCGCGACGCACCCGCCATGGTCGACTGGTTGTGCAAGGCGTTCGGGTTCCAGAAGCACGCCGTGTACGCGGACGGCGTCACCGTGCACCACGCGCAGCTCACCCTCGGTCACGGCATGATCACGCCGGGCTCCGCCACCGGCGACTCGGCCCGGGGCCAGCGCATCGTGCAACCCGGTGAAACCGGCAACCGCGAGACACAGGCCTGTTACACGGTGGTCGCCGACTGCGCGGCGCATCGTGCACAAGCGAAAGCGGCAGGCGCGGAAATCGTGGATGAACTGGAGACCAGGGACTGCGGCGGCAGCGGTTACAGCTCACGTGATCCAGAAGCGCACCTGTGGTCGTCCGGCGATGACGATCCCTGGGCGGAATCTTCCACGTGAAGGCAACCGATGTCCCCATCGCCGACGAGCTGGCCGGTGCGCGCAGCGCGGGGGTCAGGATCGGCATCGGTGGCTGGAGTTTTCCCCCGTGGCGTGACAATTTCTACCCGAAGGGATTGCCGCAACGGCGTGAACTGGAATACGCGAGCCGGCACCTGGCCACGATCGAGATCAACAGCACCTTCTACCGCGCGCAGACACCGAAGGTGTATGCAAAGTGGCGCGATGAAACCCCGCCGGGTTTCGTGTTCTCGCTGAAGGCACCGCGCCAGGTTGCCGAGCTGCGCAAGCTCGCAGGCGCCGGCGCACTCGTCCGCGGTTTCGTGTTCGGCGGCCTGGCCGAATTCGGCGGCGAGCTCGGTCCGATCGTGTGGCAGTTTCCACCCTCGCGTGCATTCGAACACGACGACTTCGCCGCGTTCCTCGATCTGTTGCCGCATGCATTGAATGGGCACCCGTTGCGGCATGCACTGGAAGTGCGGAACGAAACCTTCCTGTGCGACGAATTCCTGCAGCTGGCAAGCGCCCATCGCTGCGCGTGCGTGTACACCGATTCCAGCGAATATCCGAACTTCGCGGACCTCACCGGCGATTTTGTCTACGCGCGCCTGATGCGCAGCCGGGAATCCGAGCGCGAGGGCTACCCCGCGAGCGAGCTGGACGCCTGGGCCGCGCGTGCGCGGTCATGGCGGCAAGGCAGCGAACCGGATGATCTGCCACGCGTGTCATCCGGAGATCGCGCGGCACCCGCCCCGCGCGAAGTGTTCATCCATTTCATCAGTGCCGCCAAGGCCCGCAATCCCGCGGCGGCGGTGGCCCTGCAAGGACGGATCACTTGAAGCGCCTTGTCTCCGCGTTCTTTGCTGCGTCGCTGCTCGGCGGTTGCGCGACCGCACCGCCGCCAAAACCCACCCAGGCGCCACGGCCCGTACCGGAAGTCCCGAACGCCGCGTCGCCGCGCAACGCTCCCTCATCGCTGGCGGATGGCATCGATGCGTACCTGTCGCAGCCACGCTTCGCGCACGCGCAATGGGGCATCGACGTGGTCTCGCTGGACAACGGGGCCACGCTGTATCGGCGCAATGCCGACAGCCTGTTCCTCCCGGCGTCCAACGCCAAGCTCTACACCTCTGCGCTGGCATTGCAGACCCTCGGCGCCGGTGCGCGTTTCTCCACCACCTTGTACGCGACTGCCGCGCCACGCGCCGACGGCACGCTGCACGGCGACCTGGTCCTCTACGGTGGCGGCGACCCATCCCTGGGTGATCCCGAGATGTCGCCGGGCTGGGCAGACCGGTTTGCCGAAGCGCTCGCTGCACGCGGCGTTCGCCGCATTCGCGGAAACCTGATCGCCGACGACACGTATTTCGCCGGTCCGCTGTTCGGTGATGGCTGGGAGGCGTTCGACCTGCAGACCGATTACGGCGCACAGGCAGGTGCATTGGGCGTCAACAACAATGTGGTACACGTGAAAGTCACGCGCGAAGGATCACGCTGCTGCAGCGTGGCGGTCGATCCGTCCCAATCCGGCATGCGCGTGGTGAATCTCGCAGGCGGCGCGGCACCGCTGGGCCTGTACCGGCCGCCGGGGTCCGATACGTTGTACGCCACGGGCAGCCTGCGGACGGACCAGCCGCGCGGCAGCTACGCGTTGTCGGCACCCGATGGCGCGCTGTTCGCGGCAAACCTGCTGCGCGAAGCGCTCGCCCAACATGGCATCGTGCTGGACGGCAGCGTCCGCACAGTGCACTGGCCGGAAACAGACACTGCATTGGCGGACAAACCAACCGAAATCGCCACCCTTGCTTCGCCGCCCCTGTCGCAGCTGCTCGTTCACATGTTGAAGCATTCCGACAACCGCTACGCGCAGATGCTGCTGCAGCAGGTCGGCGTTGCGACCGCCCGCGACGGCGTGTGCGCGGATCGCGCCGAGCCGCCCGAAACGAGCGCCGGATGGGGATCGTGCGCGATGCGCGCATTCCTCGGCCGGATCGGCATCGACAAGGGCGAAGCGATGTTCAACGACGGCTCGGGATTGTCGCGCGAAGACCTGGTGACGCCCGCAGCGACCGTCAGATTGCTGGCGTGGATTGCGCGCCAGCCGTTCGCGAACGTGGTGCGCGATGCGCTGCCGGTCGCGGGCATCGACGGCACGCTCAAATACCGCATGCGTGGCGGTCCCGCCACCGACAACGTGCAAGCCAAGACCGGTACCCTCACGCACGTCTACACGCTTTCCGGCTTCGTGACCGACGCGGCGGGCCAACACCTCGCGTTTTCGCTGATGCTCAATCGTTACCAGCGGCCGATCGACGCTTTCGGCCGCAACATCCAGCCGTCCCCGCAATCCGACCTGGATGCGATCGCCACGATGCTCGCCACCCTCGGAACGAACTGATGCAACGCACCTGGAAAACATTGCTTCCCTTGATCGTGCTGGCGCTGGTCGTCGGTTACCTGTATACGCAGCGCCAGGCCGCGACCACGCACCCTGCCGCGACGCCACCGATCGTTTCACCCACGAATCAACAGGAACCTGGTACCGCATCCCCGACCGGACTCCCGGCTTTCCTGCCACCGGAGGCACGCCAAACATTGGCGCTGATCGCGCGCGGAGGCCCCTTCCCGCACCGGCAGGACGGCGTGATGTTCGGCAACTACGAACACCTGCTGCCATCCGAACCGCGCGGCTATTACCACGAATACACCGTGGAGACGCCGGGTGCGGGCAACCGCGGTGCGCGACGCATCATTACCGGCGGTACCCCGCCCGAGGTGTACTACTACACCGATGACCACTACCGCAGCTTCCGCGCATTCACGGTGCCGCGATGACCGGCACCATCGACTTCGCGGACACGCAACAGAACGGTGCGTATCTCGTCGGCGAAACCGACCTGGATACGCTCGATGCGGCCGCGCACGACGCAGGCCACCTGGTGCGTCGCATCAGCCTCGCGGGTTGCCGCGAGAAGCACGACCTGCTGCAACGCATCGCCACGTCACTTGCCTTTCCGAAAACCTTCGGCGCGAACTGGGATGCGCTGGCCGACTGCCTCGGCGACCTCGAATGGCTGCCGCAGGCGGGCGGCTACGCGTGGCTGTTCGATCATGTCGGCGATCTGCGTGACGCGGCCGAAAACGATTTCGACACCTTGTGCGACGTGCTCGATGACGCCTGCCAGCGCTGGAAGGAACGCGGCACGCCCTGCTTCGCGTTTCTGGCGTTGCCGGACGACACATTTCCCTGAGCACCACTTACAGCAAACGCCAGCCCTCGAACCCGGTGAACAACGCGGCACCGACCAGCACCACCCCGACCACGCGCGCGGTCACCAAACCCGCGCCGGGCCGCTGCACCAGCCATCCGCGCGCCTGCGCGGCGGCGAGCGCGATCGCGCCGTAAACCGTGAGCTGCGTGATCGCGATGATCAGCCACAGCACCAGCGCCTGTGACCACAGCGGCCCGTACTCCGCGCGCAGGAATTGCGGAAACACCGCCAGCATGAACAGGTAGGCCTTCGGGTTCATGAGGCAAGTCAGCGCGCCGCGGCGGAACGTGGTCCACGCCGATGTCGCCGCACCCTGCGCCTGGGTGCCGAATGCCGACTTCGAGCGCAACAACGAGATGCCGATCCACGCGATGTACAGCGCACCGGCCAGCAGCAATGCGTTGAAGACCGCCGGAACCACCTTCAGCAATGCACCGATGCCGAGCGTCGTCATCGCCACGAGACAGGCGCCGCCGGCAGTGACACCGGCGACCGCCATCAGCCCTTGCCGCCGCCCGGCCGTGAGCGAACTGCCGA
>DATEKI010000056.1:0-4971 GCA_035277545.1 Rhodanobacteraceae bacterium
TGCGCTTTCGCCTCGTCCGAGCGCGCGAATTCCAGTTGGCGGAGATATTCGGTATCGACGCCGGTCACGTAGTTGCCGGAGAAGCACGAGTCGTCGAAGTGCTTGAGGTTCTCGTTGCCTTCGGCGACCGCATCGATCAGGTCCGGCAGGTCCTGGTAAATCAGCCAGTCGGCGCCGATGGTGTCGCGGATTTCCTCGACCGTGCGTCCGTGCGCGACCAGTTCCGCGGGGGCCGGCATGTCGATGCCGTACACGTTGGGGTAGCGCACAGGCGGCGCCGCCGAGGCGAAGTACACCTTGTTGGCGCCCGCTTCGCGCGCCATCTGCACGATCTGCCGCGACGTCGTGCCGCGCACGATGGAATCGTCCACCAGCAGCACGTTCTTGTTGCGGAACTCGAGCGGGATCGGATTCAGCTTGCGGCGCACCGAGCGCACGCGCTGGCCCTGCCCTGGCATGATGAAGGTGCGGCCGATGTAGCGGTTCTTGACGAAGCCCTCGCGGAAGGGCACGCCCAGCGCGGCGGCCAGCGTGGAGCCCGCGGTGCGCGACGTGTCGGGAATCGGAATGACGGCATCGATGTCGTGGTCGGGACGCTCGCGCAGGATCTTGGCGGCGAGTTTTTCGCCCATGCGCAGGCGCGCCTTGTACACCGACACGTCCTCGATCATGGAATCCGGGCGCGCGAGATAGACGTATTCGAAGATGCACGGCGCGTGCACCGCGCCTTCCGCGCAGCGGCGCGACGAAATTTCTCCGTCGAGGCTGACGAACACGGCTTCGCCCGGCGCCACGTCGCGCACACGCTTGAAACCCAGGATGTCGAACGCCACGGATTCGGACGCCAGCGCGTATTCCTTGCCTTCCGGCGTATCGCGCTCGCCCAGCACCAGTGGCCGGATGCCGTGCGGATCGCGGAACGCCAGCAGGCCGTAGCCGAGGACAAGCGCGACGCAGGCGTAACCGCCCTTGGCGCGCGCATGCACGGCCGCGACCGCCTTGAACAGCTCGTCCGGCGTCAGCGCGTGGCGTTCCTGGATCTGCAGTTCGTGCGCCAGGATGTTGAGCAGGATTTCCGAATCGGAATCGGTGTTGATGTGGCGGCGGTCGTTCTCGAACATCTCGCGCCGCAGCGATTCGGTATTGATGAGGTTGCCGTTGTGCGCGAACGCGATGCCGTACGGCGAGTTCACGTAGAACGGCTGCGCTTCCTCGGAATTCTCGGCGCCCGCGGTGGGATAGCGGCAGTGACCGATGCCCACGCGGCCGCGCAGTTCCTGCATGTCGCGCGTGTGGAACACGTCGCGCACCAGCCCCGGCCCGCGCACCATGTGCAACTTGTGGCCGTCATAGGTCGCGATGCCCGCCGCGTCCTGGCCGCGATGCTGCAAAACCGTCAAGGCGTCATACAACGCCGTGGCGACCTCGCTCTTGCCGACGATGCCGATGATTCCGCACATGAAGGGTCGTGCCTCGAGGAAAGCCCACGCATTACGCTTCGATCAGACGAGGTCATGCTTCCACAACCCCATCAAGTCCGCACAAAGCAGAAGCGCGAACTTGATCGCCCCCTTGACTCAAGGGGGCTGAAGGCGGAAACCACGCCTCTGCTTCACCATTTTCCGCAGGAGTTGGAATCCACCGATTCCGGTCTCCACTTCGGGAGTGCTATTGTCCCACATCACCGTGGGTTGGACCGTGCCCGGCGTCATGGCCCGTCGTGCTTGCGGCGGCCGGTGGAGGCGCACCCGGGTGCGTCAACCGCCGCGCCGCCTGCTCGACCGTGGATATGGGGACGTGGGGCACGGCGGGCAAGGCCTTGCCGCCGGCTTCCATGTAGCGGGTGACCTCGGGCGGCAACGCCCCGGCCAGCCACGCTGCACCGTCCTGGAACGCCGGCAGCAGCGTCGACTGCTGGTACCACGCAGCCTCGCGCGGAACCGGCGTGAAGCCGAGCATCAGCACCACGAAAGTCACCAGCAGCAAGCCGCGCGCCAGGCCGAATGCCATCCCGAGGAAGCTGTCGCCAAGGCGCAGGCCGCTCCAGGTGATCATGCGCCGCACGGCCCAGGCGATCAGGCCGCCGACGACCAATACGCCGACGAAACAGGTGATGGAGCCGGCGACGATGCGCTCCGCGGGTTCGTGCAACCATTGGCCGTAGAGCTCGCCGACCTGCGCGCCGAACACGAATGCGATCCAGAAGGCGGCGATCCACCGCACCAGCGAAAGCACCTCGCCGACGAGGCCGCGCACCAACCCGATGAGCACCGACACCAGCAGGACGGCGAGGATGGCAATGTCGGCTACGTTCATATCTGTGCGATCGTCCCTGATCGCCGCATTAGGCGGCGGATTGATGGGTAGGAACCTTTCGCGCCCGCGAACACCAGAACGGCCATCAAAGCCGCCATCCATGGCCAAGAGCTCCCCGGCCTGACTTCTCGCAACAGCTGCTCCGCACGGAACATCGAGGGGCAGTGGTCGGGGACGATCGCACTACTGTGCCGTGACGATGTTGCCCTTCACGTTGAACTTCTGCGCGATCTCCGCGCGTGTCGATTCGGCGACGTTGCGCGATGCGAACGGGCCCGCGCGCACGCGCCACAACCTGCCCTTCGCCGTGCTCACGCTGTCCACGTAACCGTCGATACCCTGCCCGCGCAGGCGGTCGCGCATCCTGTTCGCGGACGCCTCGTCGCTGTACGCTGCCAATTGCACCGCCCAACCGCCGGGCTGGTGCGCGGCGATGGCGGATGCCGGTGCGTCGCCGGTCTGGTTGACGGCGCCGGAATCGACGCTCATCGAAACCTTTTCGAACGCCTTCAGCTTCAGGCGCGCCGCTTCGGCTTCGGCGCGGCTGCGGAACGGCCCGACCCGCACGCGCATCACCGATTTGCCCTGGTACGTTTCCGGCGTGGCGAGCGCCGTGAATCCGTGCTGCTTCGCATTCGCGACCAGCTTCTCGGCGCTGGCGTGATTGGCATACACGCCCAGGTTGACCGTATACAACGCACCGGCCGCCGCTCCCGCGCCACCGGGAACCGGCTCGGCCTTTGTGGACGCCGAGGTTGCAGGCGCGGAAGGCGCCGGCGTCCTGGCAACCGCAGCCGCGGGTTCGGGTTTGGGCGGCGCAACGGCGGACGCACTGGTTGCGGGCGCCGATGCCCGCGCACTCGCCGCGGGCGCGGTAGTCGCCTCGATGGGCAGTCCGGAACTCAGGGGCTGCAACGCCGTCGGCGAATGGCCTTCAAGATTGAGCGTCGCGACGTGGTCGGGATCAGTGATGGACGCCGCCGTGCTGGAGCCCGCGCTGGCACCCCCGGGACCGACCTGCAGCACGCGCGTCTGCATTTCGCCACTCGGTTCCGGTACCGCCCTGGTGCTGGCCGACTGCGAACCGGAGTTGGAACCCGGCAGCAACATCGGCACGAAGATCACCGCCAGGGCGATCAACACCGCGGCGCCGAGCAAGCGTGTTTTCAAACCTGAATCCATATATGCGGTACCACGATGCGAGGCATTGGCGTTGAGCGTGCGTCACAGCCGCGTCGGTTCGAACGCCGAAGCCACTGACGGAGAGAATTATAGCCGGGCCACCTCGTGCAACACGGGACCAACCACGTGGAAACTCCCGAACGCGATGATGCGGTCGTCCGTTGAAGCTTCCGCGCGTGCGGCGGCCAGTGCGGCGGGAATGTCCGGATGTTCGGTGCAGGTCACTCCGGGCAGCGCCGCGCGCACGCGTACCCCCAACCGCGCGACGGTTTCGCCGCGCGGCGATTCGCCCTCCAGCCCGGCCAGGTACCAGCGCCCGATGCGTGCGCCCAGCGCCGCGACCACGCCTTCGACATCCTTGTCCGCCAGCGCACCGAACACCGCGCGGGTCACGCCCTGCACGGGATGGCGATCCAGCCAGCGCGCGAGTTCACGTGCGGCCTGTGGATTGTGCCCGACATCGACGACAAGATCGGGGTTGCTCGCCAAGTGTTGCAGGCGCCCGGCCAGGAACGGCGCCGCCGTCGTGGCGTAACGCGGTTCCTCCAACGCGCCCACGCGCCAACGCACGCGGTCGCCCAACGCGCGCAGCGCCGCGATCGCGGTGGCGGCATTGTGGTACTGGAAAGCGCCTTCGAGCGCGAGCTCTCCGGTCAACAGAATCCGCGTACCAAACTCCTCTTCGCGTGCCACGTAACGCGACTGGCCTGGATCGCGGTGCCACCAGCGTAACGCATCGACCTGCGGTTCCCAACCGAAGTCCCGGCCCAGCACCTCCACGCGCGCCCCGATGTCGCGGGCGTGGTCCAGCAGCGACTGCGGCGGATTGGTTTCGCCAACGATCGCAGGCCTGCCTGCGCGAAAGATGCCCGCCTTCTCGCGCCCGATCGATTCACGGTCGCGACCGAGATATTCCATGTGGTCGAGATCGACCGTGACCACCACCGCGCAATCGGCGTCGATGATGTTCACCGCATCCAGTCGGCCGCCCAACCCGACTTCCAGCAATGCGACGTCCAGCCCGGCACGTGCAAACACATCGAGCGCCGCCAGCGTGCCGAACTCGAAATAGGTCAGCGTGGTTCCGCCGCGCGCGGCTTCGACGCGCTCGAAGGCATCGATCAGTGCGGCGTCATCCGCATCCGCACCATCCACGCGCACCCGCTCGTTGTAACACAGGATGTGCGGGGAGGTGTAGGCGCCCACGCGCATGCCGCCCGTACGCAACATCGCTTCGAGGAACGCGACCGTCGAGCCCTTGCCATTGGTGCCGCCGACCGTGATCACCACCGGCGCCGGCCGCGACGCGCCCATGCGCTGCCAGACCGCGCGCACGCGATCGAGGCCCATGTCGATGCCGCGCGCGTGGATTTGTTGCTGGTAGTCGAGCCACTCGGCGAGGTTTTTCATGGCGCGCGGCACTTTGCACAACTAACCATGACGTCCATGTCTCTTTCCGTGTGCGTCCCGCGC
>DATEKI010000057.1:0-6154 GCA_035277545.1 Rhodanobacteraceae bacterium
CGATCCAAGACTGCTGCAGCGGTTGCCGGACGTCGATCTTCCAGTCGAAATCGAAACTGTCCTGCAGCGGGATCTCCACCTCGTGCCCGCTGCGGTTCTCGATGACGATCGTGTGCTCGAGCGGCCCGTGCGCAGACCTGGCCTGCCAGGTCCAACGCAGGCGCAAGTCGGGATCGTGCGCGATGTACACCAGGTTCGCATCGCGTTCGCCAACGCGACTGCCGGCGGGATCGAAACGCCAATGCAACGGTACCGTCCGGCCGTCCACGATCGCCGAATCGATCAGGCGCGCGTTGCCCGTTGCGATCCAGGCATCTGCACCATCGCGCGTCAGCCGCAGCACGCGCGGCGCCGCGGCGCCCGCCTGCACGACGATCCGGTTGTCCGCGTTGCCGATCGTGACCGGGGAGGCGGTCGCGGCGTGCGACGGCAGCGTGACCGATATTGCCAGCAGCAGGGCCGATCCGACGAAGTGTGCCGCGGGACGGATGGCAGCGGTCGCCCGAGCGCGGATGCAACAACATGGCCCGGGTTTGTGCATCGGCTGGCATCACTTAGCGGCCGTGGGCATGGGTTCATCGGTCGGAGCTGTATCATAACCCCCATCTTCCGGCTGGATTCCAGGCGCAACGGTGGAACGCGCAGTGGCGATGACGCCGAAACCGGGTTGGATTCGCGGTTTGTTCGCGGTCGCGCTGTTTCTTCTGGCGGGTAGTGTCGCGCACGCCCGTCCGCCTCCGCCGCAACACTGGCAGCCGGACATCGACGCACTGGTTGCAGGCGACGGCGCGCACCCGCCACCGCAGCACGGCGTGCTGTTCGTGGGCAGCTCGTCGATCCGGATGTGGACGACGCTGGCCGCCGACTTTCCGGGCGTGCCGGTGATCAACCGCGGCTTCGGCGGTTCCGTGATCGCCGACAGTACGCATTACGTGCACAGGATCGTCATCCCGTACCGCCCGAAGGTGATCGTGATGTACGCCGGCGACAACGACATCGCCGAAGGCGACACGCCGCGGCAGGTGCTGGATGAATTCAAGGCATTCGTCGCGCGGGTGCGTCACGGACTTCCGGATGTTGCGATTGCCTACATCTCGATCAAGCCGAGCATCGCGCGTTCCGCGATGTGGCCACGGATGCGCGAGGCCAATCGCTTGATCTCGGAGTGGTCGCGCACGCAATCCCGCGTTGCGTTCGTCGACGTCGCGTCGAAGATGCTGGATGCGCACGGCAAGCCGCGCGCCAGGTTGTTCCGCGGGGACGGCCTGCACATGAACGCCACCGGCTATGCGATCTGGGTGCAGGCGCTGGAACCGCTGCTCGCCCGTTACGGTTTTGCCATGCGTTGACCGTGCGCGATGCACGAGAAATTGAAGCCGCCGCGATCGTACAGGCTCACCCAGGATTGCAGTTCGAAGTGGATGGGCGGAATGCCCATTTTCGCGCAGTGCCCTGGCGCAGCCCGCGTGGACGGTTTCGCGCAGCGGCGCAAAGATCGGCCGCTCCAGAAGTGCCATGTCACCGCTGTTCCAGCCGCCGCTGTTGGTCCGTCCAGCGGGTTGCCCGCACGCCGCTTCCATCGGCAACGGACAAAGCGGCTGTCGCGCCTGCAGATGTGCAGGCGGGACGGTGCCGCGTGGCTGCCCGGCGGCATGGCAGGCGCCAAAGCCGTTGCGCACGCCTTTCAATGCGTCGATCGCAACAGTTCCTTGCGAAAGAACGCCAACGCGTCGGCGTCGATCCGCCGATGGGCCGACGCGCGGTCCACGCCCGCCGGGTCGATGCAAATGTTTGGCGCTTCCTTCGTCAGTTGCTGCGAGCAAGGCGACAGGAAAACATAGTGACCGGCCCGCGGGATCATCTTGATGCCGGCTAGCGTCTTGATCAGCGGCGCGATGTGCAGGACGTTGTAGTCGGGATTCAGGACTTCGTCGTCCTGTCCGTAGTACAGGAACACCGGGCGATCGATCGAAGCCGCGCCGGCCTTGTCGAAGACCAGGCTGAGCGGCGCCATCACGAACGCAGCCCTGATACGCGGGTCATCCGGATTGCCCCAACGGTGGAACTGTGCCTGCATCGCGCCGAGGTACTGACTCACGGTCAGTCCCTGTTTCTCCAGGCTGGCTCTCAGCTGCCCCACGTGTCCGCATACGCCGGAGTCGCGCGGATGTGCCCTGCAGTAGCCCATGAAGCGCGCAAACTTCGGCACCGCCCCGACCAACAAGAGACTCGTGTAGCCGCCGTTCGAGAAGCCTGCCACGCCGATCCTGTCCGGGTCGATCAGCTTTCCCCAGCGTGGATCTGCGAGGAGCGTGCTGATCGTTGCCTTGACCTGTATCGGCCGTCCGACCATGACCTTCGGGTGACCGTCACCACTGTCGTCGCGATAATTGTCGTGCGGATGCTGCAAGGTCGCGGCCACGAATCCGTGGCTCGCCAGATATACCGCCAGGTCGTGGTGGCCGAGATCGGACCCGCCGTGACCGTGCGAAATCACCACCAGCGGTTTGGCCCCGGGGAGCGGCTGCGCATCACGCGTGGCGTGAAGTTCGTAGGGCCCGACCCGGGTCGTGCCACCGGCATGTGTGGTTGGATAGAACACGTAACCGGGCATCGTGCCGCCGTTGACGGGATCCTGGATGGTGATGGCCGCGAAGCCGACGGGGGTCGTGGTTTGCGCGAACACGGGTTGGACGGCGGCAAGCAGCAGGATCGCGAACCACCGGCAGATCCGGCAGTGGTTGGGGGATCGACGCACCACGGTCATCGGCGGCATCCGGCAGACGGTTGCGTGCGGGGTGAGGCAACCCGATGGCGTGCGCGAAAAGGCGGGTGGCAACAGGTTCCGTTTGTCGTACATGGTGTTGTCCTGGAGGAAATTCGGGAGCGCGGGGAAAATGGCCGCAACGCGTGTCGTTCAACGCTGGGTGCGATTCCATGCATCGAGGTTGGCGGCAAGTCGTCGAAGCGCGCCGGCAACCTCGCGTCGCTGCGACTTGCTGACGCCTTCGAACACCGCCGCCTCGCCGCTGGCGATGTCGGGGACCAGCCGCGTGACGAGCTTGCGTCCCCTGGCGGTGATGCACAGCGAGATGCGGCGGCGATCCTCCGCATCTGCGGTGCGCGTCGCCAGTCCTTGTTTCACCAGCGCATCGGCCACGCGGGTCATGTTGGCACGCCCGAGGTGGTCGAGATCGCAAAGCTCACTGGGCGTGGCGCAACCGTCGCGGCTCAGCAACAGCATCAGGGCGCGAAATTCGGTCTTCCCGATCCCGGCATGCTTCCGGACCTTGCGGCTGAACGCCGCTTCCAGCGCCTGACCGACCATCTGCAGCATCCGCAACAGGACCACGTCATCGACGGAGAAGCCATCGATCCTGGAGGCCGCGGAGTGAAAAGCGGACTCCATGGCTTCGATGGATTCGCACAAAGAACGTTGCGTCGGTTGACTCATGGGAAGCAAATATAGTTCATCGCTGAACTATATGCTAGCATACTATCTTGCTTCGCGGTCAACCTTGGAGTCGAATCGGTGGACGTGCTGGTATTCGGTGCATCGGGTGCAACCGGGCGCGAGGTGGTCAAGCAGGCGCTCGATCGCGGGTACTCGGTTCGCGCCTTCGTTCGCCACCCTGACAAATTCGAGGTCAAACATGCCAATCTTGCTTTGGCAGTTGGCGACGTAACAGACTACGCGTCGGTGGAGCGTGCCATCAGGGGTGTCGATGCCGTCGCGAGCGCGTTGGGCTCCGGCAATTCCCTGGGTTCGCACCCGGAATTGATCGACGGCGTGCGGAACATCGTCCGCGCCATGGAGCATGCGGGTGTCCGCCGGCTCGTCTACCTTTCGATGCTCGGTGTCGGTGGTAGCGGCACGCAACTGGGCCTCGTGGACAGGTACGTCGTATTGCCGCTCCTGTTGCGCAACGTGTTGCGCGATCACGCGGAACAGGAGGCGATCATCAAGTGCAGCGCGCTGGATTGGGTGATTGTGCGTCCGCCACGATTGACGAACGGACCGTATACGGGGAGATATCGAAGCGGCGAGGATGTCAGGGAGAGAACACTCCTTGCATCGATCTCACGTGCCGACGTGGCGGATTTCATGGTGAAGCAGCTGACGGACGACCGATATGTGCATGGAACACCAGCGGTACTGGGCTGAGTGATGATCATGCAATCAGCGGCGGTGTCGAACATTTCGATCCATCGCACGCACGCCCGCAGGCTGGTTCGCGACGGTAACCCGTGCGCAGCGGGCCACCAAACGCCTCCCGTCAGGGCGAACGCCAGACGCCTTCATCTTCCTTGATTGGCTTGCATCGGATGCGAAGCCTCGTTCCGTCGCGGCAAACAGGAACGTGGTCCTCCACCAGGCGTTCAAATGCGCGAAACGCTGCATCCGGAACTTTCCAGATGCACGCTGCGCCGAATGCCGCCCGGGATGACTGCCGCCACCAGGGTTCGCGGCGGAAACATCCGGATGCAGTTGCGCAGGTGTGCCGCGCCGGTCACCTCGTTGCGAGGCAACGCGCTGCTACGGCCGCCGCGCCAACTCGGGGTTTTCCTTGGTCACCGGCATCAGGTCCTTCTTCGAGACACCCAGCCAGAGCAGCATCGGGCTGGCGAAGAAGATCGAAGAGAGCGTGCCGACCAGGATGCCGATCAGCATCGTGATCGCGAAGCCGTGCACGGCGGGGCCGCCGAACAGCCCCAGCGACGCCATGGTGATCGCGGTGAACACCGAGGTGATGATGGTCCGCGACAGGGTGTTGTTGATGGCGCGGTTGAGGATCTGCGGCGTGTCGGCCTTGCGCGTGAGGCGGAACAGCTCGCGCACGCGGTCGAACACCACCACCTTGTCGTTGATCGAATAACCGATGACGGCGAGGATCGACGCCAGCACCGTCATGTCGAATTCGCGCTGCACCAGCGCGATGATGCCGACGGTGATCACGGTGTCGTGGATTTCACTGGCCACGGCGGCAAACGCGAAGCGCTTCTCGAACCGCACCCACAGGTAGAACATGATGCCGATGATCACCACGATCGCGGCATAGATGCCGCTGGTCTTCAATTCCTGCCCGACTTCCGGGCCGACGAAATCGGGTGGCTGCGCCAGCTTCACGCCAGGATGCCCGACCGCAAGCGCGGCCAGCACCTGCTTGGACACCGCGGTCGCCACCTTGTCCGGGCTTTCCGTGGCATCCGCCTTGGGCGGTTGCAGGCGGATCGAGATTTCGCGGGTGCCCCCGAGGCTCTGCACCACGGCGTGTTCGTACCCGGCCTTCTCCAGCGCGCTGCGCACGTCGCCCACGTCGATCGGCTGCTGGTAGTTCACCTGGATCAGGATGCCGCCGGTGAAATCGAGGCCGTAGTTCAGTCCCTTCACGGCGACGGCCCAGATCGACACCACGATCAGGATCGCCGAAATGACGATGCTGACCTTGCGCATGCCGAGGAAGTCGATGTTCAGGTCGCGGTGGAAAAGTTCCATGGTGTCGCATTTCTCTTTGAACCCCTCTCCCCCCGGGAGAGGGGCAGGGGTGAGGGTTCGGTCCAGTGATGGCACTCACGCTACGTGCGTACCCTCACCCGCCCCTTACTCGCGCCATCCATGGCGCTCGCCCCTACGGGGCCGGCTCCGCCGTTCCGCAGGCGCTCCCGGCGCCTGCAGGTCGGGGCACCCTCTCCCGGAGGGAGAGGGAAACAAAAACGTTTACACCCAAAGCGTCTTGAGTTTCTTGCGGCGGCCATGGATCAACGCGGTGATCGCGTGGGTCATCGTGACCGAGGTGAACAGGGAGGTCAGGATGCCGATGCCGAGCGTGATGCCGAAGCCCTTGATCGCGCCGGCACCCACGGTCACCAGGCCCAATGCGGCCAGCAAGTGGGTAACGTTGGCGTCCAGGATCACCGACCAGGCTTTTTCGTAGCCGGCGCGAATCGCGGCGAGCGGCGTCGAGCCGTGGTGCAGTTCCTCACGGATGCGTTCGCAGATCAGCACGTTCGCATCGATCGACATGCCGAGCGTCAGCACGATGCCCGCGATGCCCGGCATCGTCAGCGTCACGCCGACCGCGGACATCACGGCAATCAGGATCAGCAGGTTGAAGGTCAGCGCGATGTCGGCCACGAGACCGAACAGGCGGTA
>DATEKI010000058.1:0-14634 GCA_035277545.1 Rhodanobacteraceae bacterium
TTCCACGTGCGCCGTCGAAATCGTGATCCCGCGCGCCTTCTCTTCCGGCGCCGCGTCGATCTGGTCATACGCCTTGAACTCACCGCCAAACCGCTCCGCGCCCACCTTCGTCAGCGCCGCCGTCAGCGTCGTCTTGCCGTGGTCCACGTGGCCGATCGTCCCAACGTTCACGTGCGGCTTCTTGCGTTCGAATTTCTCTTTGGACATGACTCAATCCTCGACGGAAACTTTTGGGCTGACTGCGGCGAACCGCGGGTGGTGCTCACAACAGGAATCGAACCTGTGACCTCTTCCTTACCAAGGAAGTGCTCTACCGACTGAGCTATGTGAGCAAAGCTGTTGCTGCGTGCGAAACATTCAATGGAGCGGGAGACGGGAATCGAACCCGCACCATCAGCTTGGAAGGCTGAGGTTCTACCATTGAACTACTCCCGCATCGGGGCGCTCTCTGGCGGAGTGTTCGACTCCGTTGCATGAAGCTGGTGGAGGGAGGTGGATGACTCCGGGCATCCTGCCCTTCGCCCCTCCGGGGCCGCGCCGCTTCGCGTCGCATTCCGATTCGCTCCCGGCGAATCTGTCGAACCATCACTTTGTTTCGGTGGTTCTCATCCACCTCAGCGAAACGTTTGTACCTCTTAAAGCTGGTGGAGGGAGGTGGATTCGAACCACCGAAGGCGTAAGCCAGCAGATTTACAGTCTGCCCCCGTTGGCCGCTTGGGTATCCCTCCGGAAACTGTTGGTTTTCTCAAACTGACTGACTGATTCCCGAACGATCAAACGAAGGCGTAAGCCAGCAGATCACACTTCCTGTCTGCCCCCGTTGGCCGCTTGGGTATCCCTCCGAATGCTGTCGTTGCGTTACCTCATCAAATTGTCACGCCGGGAGGTGGATGACTCGCCCCATCCATGGGGCTCGCCCTTCGGGCCGCGCCGCTTCGCGTCGCGATCCTTTTCCCTGTACCGACGCGAAGAACCCGGCGATGTTTGACAACACCCGGGTTTCGACGGTTTGCATCACAAAGACTGCGTATTTTTGCGGCTAACGGATTACAAGTCAACCGCCGCCGGGCAGTGGATCCACCATCTCGCCCGCCCTTCCTGCACCGTCAACCAGCCAACCAACCGACCCGCGAATCGAGGGGACGCCGGCCGCAGCGCCAGCGTTTTGGCCAAATTCACCGATTATTGACCCATTTCACAATTCTGTTACAACTATGTCGACTGCGTCACATCTGTAATCAATTGTCCCGGAGCTGTCAGTTGGCATGGATCGTGTACCCGTGCTCGCCGAACCCGACGAGCAAGCCGAAAAGTCGGGCCACACCTTCCCAGAGAGAGATTGACGCCATGAACATGAAACATACCCTGCTGGCCGCCGGCCTCGCCATCGCCTGCGGCTCCCTAGCCCTTGCACCGGCTGCCAACGCGGCCGACGGCACCATCACCATCAACGGCAAGGTGCTGTCATCCACCTGTACCGTCAGCAACGCCACAGCGGGCAACGTGGCCGTCACGCTCCCTGACGTGGTCTACTCCGCTTTCACCACCAGCGGCTCCGTCGCCGGCCTGACGCCCTTCTCGCTGAACCTGACCGGCTGCCCGACCACGCCATCCGGCGTCGTGGTTGCAGCGCGATTTTCCGGCTCCAACATCGATGCCGCAACTGGCGCACTGAAGAACGGAACCGGCACGTCCAACGTCGAGGTTCAGCTGACCAACAGCGCGGGCACCGCGATCAACCTGAGCACCAACCCGACCCCGGTCAATGCCACCATCAGCGGTACGGGTGCGGCGACCTTGAGCTACCAGGCCCAGTACTACCAGCCGTCGGCTACAGCCATCACCGCCGGCACGGTAAACACGTCAGTGGACTTCACCCTGACCTACAACTAGGGCGAATGCATGCCGGCTGCCGCGTTTCATAAGCGCGGCAGCCGGTTTGCAAACCTCCTTCGATGCAAGGGATCCTCATGAACACCCTGATCCGCGCCTTGGGTGCGGTTGCTGTCGCTTTGTGCCTGGCGGTACCGGCGGCCCAAGCGAGTGTCGTGATCGACGGAACCCGCGTGGTTTTTCCGGCCCAGCAGGGCGAAGTCACGGTGCGCCTGTCCAACGACAGCGATAAACCCGCGGTCATCGAGGCATGGATCGACGACGGCGACCCGAAATCAACGCCCGACAGCGTCAGCACGCCGTTCCTGATCACGCCGCCGCTGTTCCGGATGGAACCGCACAAGGACCAGAGCCTGCGCGTCCTCTACATCCAGGGCAAACAACCGCTGCCAACCGACCGCGAGTCGCTGTTCTGGCTGAACGTGCTGGAAATTCCACCAAAGCCGACCGGCCCGCAATACGCCGGCAAGAATTATCTGCAGTTCGCGATCCGCTCGCGTCTGAAACTTTTCTATCGACCGGCGAAACTGCCGGGCGACTCCACTAAAGCTCCCGACCAGCTGACGTTCAAGGCCGCATCTTCTGGGCAAAGCGTAGCACTGGTCGCGCACAACCCGACGCCTTACTACATCACCATCGTCGGCCTGTCGCTGGGTTCTGCCGCGCGTTCGGTGCTGGCCACGCCCGGTATGGTCGCGCCTTTTGGCAATCTTGAACTCAAACTCAAGGACGTCCCGCACGCGCCAACCGCCGGCATCGCGGTGGCTTTCACGACCATCAACGACTACGGCGCCGACGACGTCCACAAGGGCACGGTCGCGCAATGAGGTGCGGCAGCGCGAGCTGCAATTCGACGCGCGTGTTGAATTGCACGGCACTCGCGCTCGCATGCGGCATGGCGCTTGCCGCTACGACCTTGGCCACCCCCGCGCACGCAGCGGCGGCCGCGGCCAACGGCGGTTTTGCCGAATTCGACCAAAGCATGCTGGCCGGCGGCGGCAAGAACGCCTCCGACCTCGCCCGTTTCGAACACGGCAACCCGGTGTTGCCGGGCACCTACAACCTGGACATCTACGTCAACCAGAACTGGATCGGCCGGCTGGACGTGCGCTTTGCATCGCCTGCGCCTGATGCCAGTGCCGTACCCTGTGTCACCCGGGACATCCTCGATCGAATGGGACTCGCACCAGCCAAGTCTGCGGCGTCCGCCGCGGCCAAGCTGGCATCGCCCGGTGCCTGCGTACGTCTTTCCGACCTGATCCCGGGCGCCAAATTGGTGTTCGACATGTCCGACCTGCGCCTGGATGCAATTGTTCCGCAGGCCTACCTGGGCCAACGGCCGCGCGGCTATGTCAACCCGGATTCCTGGAATGCGGGCGTGCCGGCATTCCTGCTCGACTACAACTTCAATACCTATCACACGACCAGCAACGGCGAAGGCCAAACCAGTACTTACCTTGGTTTGCGCGCCGGCTTGAACGTGGGCCGGTGGCTGCTGCGCCAGGACAGCACCGTGACCTGGATATCAGGTGCGAACAACGCATCGGGCCAGCGCCACTGGCAGAACATCGACGCCTACGCGCAACGGGCGATCCCGAAACTGCGGGCCAACCTCACCCTCGGTGACAGCTTCACCGACGGCGCGGTGTTTGACAGTTTTGCCATTCGCGGCGTGCAACTGGCGACCAACGACCAGATGCTGCCGCAATCGCTGCGTGGCTACGCCCCCGTGGTGCGCGGCGTCGCCGACAGCAATGCCAAGGTCACGGTCTACCAGAACGGCGTCCAGATCTATCAGACCACCGTGGCACCCGGCCCGTTCGTGATCGACGACCTTTACCCGACCGGCTACGGCGGCGACCTTGAAGTGAAGGTCACCGAAGCCGATGGCCGCCTGCACAGCTTCTCGGTGCCTTATGCCTCGGTAGCGGGGTTGCAGCGTGCCGGCATCACGCGTTTCGACCTCGCGGTGGGGCAGCTGCGTGATGCCAACCTGCACAGCAAGCCGGGGGTGTTCGAGGCTGCCGCGCAACATGGCTTCAACAACTTCTTTACCGGCTATGCCGGCGTGCAGGCATCGGAAGGCTACGCCGCGGCACTGGTTGGCGGTGCGATCAACACGCGCTTCGGCGCGCTGGCGCTGGACATCACCCAGGCGCACGCGAACATCCCCGGCCATGGCACCCACAACGGCGAGAGCTTGCGCATCTCGTACAGCAAGATCATTCCCGACAGCAACACGTCGTTGACGGTCGCGGCCTACCGCTATTCCACCAGCGGATTCCTGAGCCTGCAGAACGCCGAGTACGCGCGCGGCTATGCGCGCCTTGGCCTGTCGGCCCTCCAGTACGTTGCGTCGAACATCCCGATGATCGACGGCGTACCCGAGCTGAGCCTGCTGACCCCGGCCCAGCGCGCGGCCCTGGCTGGCACCGCCTACTACGGCAACAATCCCTTCACGCCGCGCGGTTTGTTGCAACAGAAGGATCGTTTTACTTTGACGCTCAGCCAGCGGCTGGGCAACGACGGCGGCTCGCTGTACGCCAACGCATCCGTCAACGACTACTGGAACCAGCAAGGTCGCGACACCCAGTTTCAGGTCGGCTACAACAATCGCTTCAAGCGCCTGTCGTATGGCGTTTCCGTCACTCGCGGCCGTACCGGGTTCGGCGGCTATGACAACCAGGTTTTCTTCAATGCAAGCCTGCCGCTCGGCCGCAGTACGCATGCACCAAGCCTGTCGCTCAACCTCAATCACGGCGACGCGACGGGTACCCAGGAACAGGCCATGCTCAGCGGCAGCGCCGGCAAATACAACCAGTTCACCTACGGCGCATCCGCATCGCACGGTGGCAACGGTTCGGGCAACACTTTCAGCGTGAACGCCGGCTACAACAGTCCGTATGCCGTGCTCAACGCCAGCGCCGGCAAGGGCGATGGCTACTCACAGGAATCCTTCAGCGCCAGCGGCGCGCTGGTCGCGCACCAGGGCGGCGTCACCTTCGGTCAGCCGACGGGCGACACCATCGCACTCGTGCACGCGCCCGGCGCGGCGGGTGCCCACGTCCTGAATGCACCGGGCGTGCAAGTCGATCGCTCCGGCTACGCACTGGTGCCCTACCTGACGCCTTACCAGCTCGACACCATCCAGATCGACCCCGAGGGCTTGCCGCTGGGCGTGCAACTTGGCGCCACCAGCGCACAGGTCGTGCCTTACCAAGGCGCCGTGGTGAAGGTGGATTTCAAGAGCAAGTCCAGTCGCGCGCTGATCGTCCGCATCGACATGAGCGACGCCAAGCCCGCGCCGTTTGGCGCCGAAGTGTTCAATGCCAAAGGCGAGGCATTGGGGGTGGTAGGCCAGGCGGGGCTTGCCTTGCTGCACGACGTAAGCGAAAGCGGAATGCTGAACGTGAAGTGGCAGGACGCCGATGGCGCCGCACAGGCATGCTCCTTCGCCTACTCCGTGCCGGCAACCCAAGCATCCGTCGACGGTTTGTCGCCGGTGGCGGTCACCTGCGCCGCTGGCGCGCGATCCACGGCATTCGACAAGGGTGGGCAATGAACATGTCCCGCTGCACAAGCCGCAAGGGTTACACACGCCACGCTTCGCCACGCCATGCGCGATTGCGCCTTCCAGGCATGTTGCTGGCGTCGCTTGCGCTGCTGATGCTGGCGGTCGTACCGCGCGCGGCGTGGGCCGTGTGCTGGTACACCAGCGGCGCGGCAACCACCGTGACCTTCAACGCCGGCACCGTCACGCTCCGGCTTGGCACGACTCCAAGCTCGACCGTACCGATCTGGACGTCCAGCCTGGGAACCCCTGCCAATCCGCCGGTACTCCAATGTGACGGCAACACCAACGGCGGCATCTTCAATACCATCGCCGGCCCTCCGACCGGCAGTGACCAGGCGTTGTTCCCGACCGGCATCCCGGGTATTTCGTACCGCTTGTTGCATCCCGACCAAAGTACGTTGCTGGCGGCCTATCCCAACTACCCCACCAACACCGGCATATTCAGTGTCACGACCAACCTGGCGCTGTATTACACCGGCCCCGATCTGCCATCCAACAACAGCGTCCTGAATGGCCAGTTGTCGCAGTGGAAGATCGACATTTGCAGCAACCCCGTTCTTACCGGGGGTGGCAATTACAAGGGCTGCAACGGCACCGTCTCGCCACAGCCGGTGGAAACGTTCAACATCAGCGCCAACATCATCATCCAGGTTCCGACTTGCAACGTGAGTCCGGCTTCCCAAAGCACGGTCGTCACGTTGCCAACCGTAGGCAGCCTCGCGTTCACCGGCCAGGGCGCAAGCACGGGCCAGACGCCTTTCAGCCTGCAGCTCACCAATTGCAGCAACAACCTGAGCGTCAATATCACGCTCAACAGCACAAACGCGCAAGCCGGCGCAACGGGCGTCATCGCCCCGTCGGGCGCGGGCTATGCGACCGGGATCGGCGTGCAGGTCCTCGCTGCCGACGGAACCACGCCCGTGACGTTCGGCAGCACGATCAATACCGGCGTCACCTCGGGCAGCAACTATGCCATCAACCTGTTTGCCCGCTATTACCAAACCGGCACAACGGTGACGACCGGTCCGGTCCAAGGCATTGCCACTTTCACGCTGTCCTACAACTGACACGCGCCTGCGCCGGCACTGCTGCAGGCGCGCGGACGAATCCGTATCGATCGCTCCCCGGCATGGTCCCGCGGCGCGTCAGCGGTACGCGATTTCCAGCACGCGGAAATCGGTTTTGCTGATCGTCTGAACGACCACTTGTCGACTGATGACCGGGCGGATGGGGTATGCGCCGCCCGCCGGGGCGACGATCGCGCCACTGAAGGTCAGCGTTTCCGCGCTTGCTCCTGCGGCTTGCATCGCGAAGACCGCGGCGGCAACGACAAGGACGGTTTCCAGTACGATGCGTTTCACGGGCTTCTCTGGGACGTTCGGTGAACTCTACAGTTTCATCCCCAGAACCAAGGTTTATCATTGCACTATGCCTGACGGAAAAACTGATCCGGATCATGCCCGCATGAGGCATTTTTCGTTTTCGTAGATTGGGTCACACTTCAACCCGGTACCGTGAATCCAACCACCGGATGCCTGCGATGCATTACCCGGACTTGGACGGTTCAGCGACGGGGGGAGCAATATCCGGCGCCAGCTTCGCCAATGGTTTGCCGGCGGCGTCGAACATCACCAGTTCGCCATTGACGATCGCCACCTTTGCGGTGTGCCGGAAAACGTCGAACACGCCCTGCTCCACGTGCATCACGCCCGCCGGTTGCAGGCAGGCCATCTTGGTGGAAAGGGTCTGCTCGAATTCAGCTCTGCCATCCGTCGCGATGCGGTAGCGCGCGCCGTACGCATTGCAGCCGGCCTTTCCAGCCGCGTGGCCACCGCGCAACCGCAGGGTGGCGTTGATGCCCGCGGGCACGGGCCGGCCAGCGAGTTCGACGAAACGCCACTCGCTTCCATCGAGGCTGGCGACGTCCGTGTTCGACGGCGCAGGTGACGAAGAGGACGCCGACGCTGCCTGCACCGGCGCGGGATCACGCGCAGCCTGCGCCGAGCCGCCGGCGGTCACCAACACCACCAGCAACATCACGGGAATTGGACGCATGGCGGAGCTCCTTCGTGGCGGTGCCGCCAATCCTGCGCCGCGCAATCTGAATCAGGGTTGTGCGCGCTCGTGGATCAGGTTGGCGCGCGACGCGCGGCTGCCGGGCGTCGCACCGCCTGCATGTTCGACCAGGCGTCCATCGACCACGTCGATCTGCTTCACGAAGGCGGCGTTTTCCACGGTGCAATCGGGCAGATGCAATTGGCTCGATGTGCCAATGCCGGTCACGACGTAGCCATCGAGGTTCAGCAGCTTTCCCGGCGCCACGCGATTCTTCAGATACGCATCGAGCGCAGCGCGACCGCCCCTGCGTTCCACTTCGCGCAACTTCTCCGGCACCACGAGCCATGCGTGCCCATCGGCGTGCCAGCTCAGGAAACGTGCGTCGCCGTTTGCGTCCACAAGCAGCGCGCTGTCCTGGTCGACGCCCAGCCCGGTGACCGCAGCGGTGTGTTGGTCTTTCGCCGCGCGCGCGACGAATGCAAGCAAGCGGCCCGGCCGATCACGCTGCACGAAATGCGTGTCGGTGATGATGCCGCGCAACCGCGCCAACGCGATGAAGTGATTGACCAGCGTCACAGCAGGGCCATCCGGATCGCGCAGCGCCTCCGGCGACGTGATGCTGCCGCCATCCATCGCGCCGTAACCCCACTCACCCAGGATGGCGAGCCCTGCGCTGGTGCCGCCGAGTGGCTTGCCCGCGCGCACATGCGCGCTGATCAACGCGCCCAGCGCCGTGCCTTTCCAGAAGCGCACGTAATTGGCTTGGTCGCCTCCGGCGATGAAGATGCCATCCGCGTGTTTCACGATCGCCAGCACGCGCGGATCGCTGGCGGGTGCGCGCGCGTGGAAGATCAGCGTCTGCACCGACGCGACGCCGCCAACGTCGCGATAAATGTATTTCTGCAATGCGTCATCGCCCGACGCGCGCAGGATCACGATGTGGCCGTGCCCAGCCCGGGCCGCAAACCACTTGAACGCGTCATCGATTTCGCGACCGCCGCCCATCAGCAACAGCCCGGACGACGTCTTTCCGGGTGTTCCCGCCGCGACATCGCCAACGGAAAAATGCTCCCAGGCCGCGGTTTTGCCCTGCGCCCACGCACAAGCTGCCGGAGCCAGCAACATCACGCACGCCAACAGCACCCGCCCGCATAACGTTGCAGCCTTCACGCCCGCTCCTCCGTGATCATCGGACGCAACGCCGCGGCCGCCGCCCGGCGGTCGCGGGCGCGCCCTCGTGCCACACAACTGCAGACGAAGCCGCGCCGCGTTTCCCCCATGCCGAACGGCACCCACCCACTGCGCCCCCGTTGCGCTATGGTCGCGCGATGGGGAACGTGATCGACGACTGGTTCGTACGCGAAGTGCTGGTGCACGAACAGGCGCTGATGCGTTTCCTGCGCCGCAACTGGCGCGACCAGGACGAAGTGCCCGACCTGCGCCAGGAGGTCTATGCGCGCGTCTATGAAGCCGCCACGCGCCGTGTGCCCGATTCCCCGAAATCCTTCCTGTTCGCCACCGCGCGCAACCTGCTGGTGGACCGGGTGCGTCACCAGCGCATCGTGCCCATCACGGCGGTGGGTGATATCGAGCAGTTGCACGTCATGGAAGATGAGCTGGAACCGGGCCGCTGGCTGGGTGGCCGCGAAGCGTTGGCGCGGCTGGCACGCGCGTTCGACCGCCTTCCGGACAGGTGTCGCGAAGTGGTCTGGCTGCGTCGCATCGAGGATCTCCCGCAAAAGGAAATCGCGCGCCGCCTGGGCATCAGCGAAAAGACCGTCGAAAAACACATTGCCAAGGGATCACGCATGCTGGCGGATCATTTCCACGGAGGGCCGGATGCAGGTACCGCGCCGGGCGACGCGCGGGGCGTACGCGCATGGGTGCGCAAATCGACATGACGGAAACCCATCGCCAGATAGAACGCGACGCCGCACTGTGGCTGGCCCGGCGCGACGCGGGTGGCTGGACCGATCGGCAGCAAACCGCGCTGGACGCGTGGCTGGATGCCAGCCTCGCGCACCGCGTGGCGTTTTTGCGCCTGGAAGCCGCATGGGACGAAACCGCACGCCTGAAAACCTTTGCCGCCGGGGATGCGGCCACGCGCATTCCCGCGCGCGGCGCATGGGCGCAATCACCCTACTTCGCGGCGTCCATCGATGATGCCGGCAGCGTGCGCGTCCGCCGTACGCGCCATCGCAAACACCGCCGCTGGCCGGTGTTCGCCGGCATGGCCGCAAGCCTGCTGGTCGCCGCCGCGATCGCAGGCAGTTTCGCCTGGCGCGACTACACGCGCGTCGATCACGCTGCATGGGAAACCGCCATGGGCGCCCGCCGGGTCGTGCAGCTGCCGGACGGTTCCACCGCCACGCTGGGCAGCGGGACCGAACTGCGCATGGCCTACTCCCGTGGAGAACGCGATCTCGACCTTGCCCAGGGCGAAGCCTTCTTCGACGTCGCCCACGATGCCGCGCGCCCGTTCGTGGTGCGCGCGAACGGCTACCGCGTGACAGCGGTCGGCACGCGTTTCGACGTGCGCCGCGACGCGGGTCAGCTGCGCGTGGTGGTGACACGGGGCCTGGTGCGGCTGCAATCCGCGCACGATCCGGCCAAGCCGCCTGCGATGCTTCCCGCCGGCAGCATCGCGACGATAGCCGGTGGCGACGTGGCGATCAGCCGGGTGACCGTGGACGAAGCCAGGGAAGCCCTCAGCTGGCGTGGCGGCTTCGTGGTTTTCCACCGCACGCCACTGGCGGAAGCCGTGCGGGAATTCAACCGCTACAACACGCGCCGGATCGTGATCGCTGATCCGTCGCTGGACGCATTGCGCGTCGGCGGCAATTTCAGGCTCGACAACAGCGAGGCGTTCGTGCGGCTGATGCAGGCGGTGTTCCCGGTGCAGGCGGAACAGCGAGGCCACGAGATCGTGCTGACCCGCAAGTCGCAGGCGCAAACGGCCCATTGACACATCCGCCGGCGGCGCGAAGGAGGGATCGGCCGCCCTGGTTCGTCTTGCTTGGGAAGGCGCCCCAACCGGCGTCATCCGGGAGGGGAACATGTTCAAACCGTTTGCGCGTTGCCTGCTCGCCCTGGCCCTGTTGTGTCCGTCCCTGGCGTTCGCCCAGGCGGCGAGGATCGACGTGCCTGCCGGCGACCTGGTCACCGCACTGGACACGCTGGCGCACCAGACCGGCATGCAGTTCGTGTACAGCGCCGACCAGCTCGACGGCCTGCGCACGCACGGCGCGCACGGCCAGCTCGCGCCGCAACAGGCACTCGCCGAACTGCTGGCCGGCACCGGCTACCACGCTCGCCATGATCCATCGGGCGCCATGGTGATCGTGAAGGATGCCGCGCGGCAGGCGGCACCCGCATCGGGCGCATCCGCGGCGCGTACCGAAGCGCAGCCCGGCAAGACCCTTGAAGAAGTGGTCGTGACCGGCTCGCGCATTCCGCGTTCGCAGATCGAGGGTCCGGCGCCCGTGGTCACCATCACGGCGCAGGACATCCAGCGACGCGGATTCACCGACGTTCCCGAGCTCATGACCTCGTTGACCCAGAACCTGGGCGCGCTCGACAACAACCAGTACACCGACGGCTTTTCGCCCGGCGCGCAGGCGGTGGACCTGCGCGGGCTTGGCCCCAACCACACGCTGGTGCTGGTCAACGGCCGCCGCATCGCCGACTACCCGCAGTCCTATGGCGGCAACAGCAACTTCACCGACATCTCCAATATCCCTACTTCACTGATCGAGCGTGTGGAAATCCTTTCCGGCAGCGCCTCGGCGGTGTACGGCTCGGATGCGATCTCCGGCGTGATCAACTTCATCCTGAAGAAGAAGGCCGACGGCACCACCATCGACTACCGCGCCGGGGGCACCCAGCACGGTGGCGGCGGCTCGCAGCGCCTCGACATCACCACGGGTTTCTCCAGGGGCAAGTTCGATGCGGTGTTCGGACTGGAACTGGTCGACAAGCATCCGTTGTGGGCCTTCCAGCGCAGCTACACCGACTCGCGCCTCGACAGTCCGATCACCCCCTCGCGCAACTATCCGAGTCAGGTGTGGGTGCGTTCGGATATCGACGACAACTACCTCGATCCCGGCCAGGCGCAATGCCAGGCGCTGGCGGGCTACGACCAGGGCAGCATCATCTATGCACACCGCAGGAACTACGGCTACTACTGCGGCAGCAACGCCGACGTCGCCTACGGCACGCTGGAAAACGGGCGCAAGATGGCCAACTTCTTCGGTTCGGCCACCTACCACTTCAACGGCTACACCGACCTTTACCTCGACGTGCTGGCCGGCACCTCGCACCAGGACAGCTACAACACGCCGCTGCAGTGGTACAACTGCGTGCCACTCAACGGTGACTGCACGGACACGCCGTTCTACAACCAGGCCACCGGCCAGGTCGAACAGTGGGGGCGCCGCTATTTCACGATCGAGGAAAACGGCGGCTTCAAGCCCGGCATGATCCGCAACATCGGCAACAGCATCTCGCTCAACACCGGCATCAAGGGCACGCTGGGCGCCGACAGCAACTGGAACTACGAAGCCAACTTCGAGCACGCGCAGAACAAGGTGCTGGAGAAGTGGCCGGCGCTGATCGCCGCGAAGGCGACGGCGCTGTATCTCGGGCCCTCGACCGGCACCTACACCGACAGTGACGGCAATACCTTCCCGATGTACAACGCACCGGTCAGCCGCCTGTACACGCCGCTGACCGTGGCGCAGTTCCGTTCGATCACCCAGGATTCGGTCGACCACGACAAGGCGCGCGCCGAGAACTGGTCGCTCACCGTGACCAACACCGACCTGTTCAAGCTCCCCGCAGGCCCGGTCGGCTTCGCGGGCATCGCCGAATACGGCAACCAGTACTTCGGGCAGATCGCCGATCCGATGTCGCTGGACGGCAGCTATTACGGCCTCCACAACACCACCTCGGTGGGATCGCGCAGCCATGCCGCGACCGGTTACGAGTTCAGCGTTCCGGTGTTTTCCAAACTCACCGTGACCACCGCGGGCCGTTACGACCGCTACAGCTACGGCGATACCGATGCCGGCAAGTTCACCTACGCGCTGGGTGTCGAATACCGCCCATTCCAGAGCCTGTTGCTGCGCGGGTCGTTGTCCACCGGTTTCCGCGCGCCCGACCTGTCGTATCTCTACGCCGGCATGAGCGGATCGAGTTCCGGTGGCACGGACTACTGGCAGTGCCGACTCGCCAATCCCGAGCCGGGCTACGACTGCGTGGACGATTCCGATTTCGACGCCAGCTACAACGGCCGCAGCCACGGCAGCACCACCCTGAAGGACGAAACGAGCAAGTCGTTCACCTACGGCTTCGTGTTCGCGCCGACCCCCAATTTCGACATCAGCGCCGACTACTACCGCATCAAGCTCAACAACGAGGTCGAATACCAGAGCAGCGACGAGATCCTGCGTCGCGAGGCTGATTGCCGGCTCGGCATGGACGTCAATGGCAACCCCGTGAATGGCAGTTCGTCGTTTTGCCAGCAAGTGATCAGCCAGGTGGTGCGCAACCCTGCGAACGCGGCGTACAACCCCGACGGCATCACCTCGGTGCTGGTGCTGCCCATCAATGCCGCGATCGACCAGACCTCGGGCGTGGATTTGAACGCGCACTACCGGCTTGCCACGGCACGCGCAGGGACGTTCGACCTCAACTTCGGCGCGACCTACGTGATCATGCACAAGACGCAGCTGAGCCCCGACGTGCCGGTCGACAACGAGTTGACCGACCTTTACTACTACCTGATCCCGCGCACCAAGGCCAATGCCTCGGTGACGTGGAACTTCCACGATTTCACCACGACGTTGTACGGCTCGCGCCTCGGCGGCATTCCGAACTACGACGGCACCCAGCGCATGGGCCCGACGTTCCTGTACAACCTGACCATGGGCTACAGGGTCGCGCCCGGCATCAACGTGTCGCTGGTCGTGGACAACCTGTTCGACTCACGGCCGCCGCGCGACACCACCTGGACCAGCTACCCCTACTACTCACGCAACTGGTTCAGCGCGGTCGGGCGCGCGTACTTCGTCGAGATGAACATGAAGTTCGGTGGCAAGGACGGCATGTGAGCCGGCATCCACTGCTCGCCTTGATCCCTCTCCCTCCGGGAGAGGGTGCCGCGCAGCGCCGGGTGAGGGTTCGACGCCTCACGCGTACCTTCCCGGGAATGGATCCCGTGTCAGCGGCCATCCATGGCCTGCACGGGATGCAGACATCCATGTCTACACATTGAACAGGAAGTGCAGCACGTCGCCTTCCTGCACGACGTAGGTCTTGCCCTCGGTACGCAGGCGTCCCGCGTCGCGCGCGCCTGATTCGCCCCGGAACTTCACGTAATCGTCGAACGAAACGGTTTCGGCGCGGATGAAGCCCTTCTCGAAATCGGTGTGGATCACTCCCGCGGCCTGCGGCGCGGTGGCACCCTGCTTCACCGTCCACGCGCGCACTTCCTTTTCGCCCGCGGTGAAATAGGTCTGCAGGCCGAGCAGCGTGTAGGCGGCGCGGATCACGCGATCGAGGCCGGGTTCGCTCAAACCCATTGATTCGAGGAATTCGCCGCGGTCGGCTTCGTCGAGCTGCGCGAGCTCTTCCTCGATCGCGGCGCATACCGGCACCACCACCGCACCCTCGGCCTCCGCGCGCTTGCGTACCGCATCGAGATGCGGGTTGCCCTCGAAACCGTCCTCGCGCACGTTGGCGACGTACATGAGCGGTTTCATCGTCAGCAGGAACAGGTCACGGACCGCGGCGCGCTCCTCGTCGTCCAGTCCAACCGATCGCGCGGACTTGCCGTCGTTCAATGCGGCGCGCAATTTCTCCAGCACCGGACGCCTGGCCATCGCTTCCTTGTCGTTGGCCTTCGCGGCTTTTTCCACGCGGGCCAACGCCTTGTCCACCGATTCGAGGTCGGCCAACGCCAGTTCGGTATCGATGGTTTCGATATCCGCGATCGGATCGATCCTGCCCGCGACGTGCACGATGTCGGGGTGCTCGAAGCAGCGCACCACGTGCGCGATGGCATCGACCTCGCGGATGTGCGCAAGAAACTTGTTGCCCAGCCCTTCGCC
>DATEKI010000059.1:0-8540 GCA_035277545.1 Rhodanobacteraceae bacterium
GGCGCGTGGTGATCGTCGCCACGCTCGACAATCTGTTGAAAGGCGCGGCCACGCAGGCGATGCAGAATATCAACCTGGCGCTTGGCCTCGACGAATTCACGGCGATACCGACATGACCCAGCCGCTCTGGCAAAAATCCGACAGCAAGGTCGATGCGAGGATCATGCGGTTCCTCGCCGGCGACGACGTGATCCTCGATCGCGAGTTTTTTTTGCACGACGTCGATGCCAGCAAGGCGCACATCGAAGGTCTGGCGAACATTGGGGTCCTGAACCCGGAAGAAGCGATTGCGCTGAAGCGCGAACTCAACGTGCTGGCCGACGACTTCCGCAGCGGAGCATTCGTGCTGGACGAACGTTTCGAGGATGGGCATTCCGCCATCGAAGCGCGCCTGACCGAACGCCTCGGCGATGCCGGTCGCAAGGTGCACACCGGGCGCAGCCGCAACGACCAGATCCTGGTGGCGACGCGACTGTGGCTCAAGGAAAAACTCGAAACGCTGGAGTCGCATTGCAAGGCCGCCGCGCGGGTGTGCCTTGATCGCGCGGCCGGCGAAGCGCTGCCGATGCCTGGTTACACGCATCTGCAACGCGCCGTGGTGTCGTCCACCGCGATGTGGTTCGCCGGGTTCGCGGAGGGCTTCATCGACGACGCGCAACGCGCACGCGATACGCTGGCGTTCATCGACGCCAATCCGCTCGGCAGCGCGGCGGGATATGGCGTGAACCTGAAGCTCGACCGCGAGCACACCACCCGTGCGCTGGGCTTTGCCCGCGTGCAGGTGGCGGCAACTTACGCGCAACTGTCACGCGGCAAGTTCGAGTTGGCGGTGCTGGAAGCCATCGGGAGCGCGCTCCTGGACGTGCGCCGTCTGGCATGGGATCTGTCGTTGTTCACCACGGCCGAATTCGGCTTTGTAGTGTTGCCGCCCGAATACACCACCGGCAGCTCGATCATGCCCAACAAGCGCAACCCGGACGTGGTCGAACTGCTGCGCGCCAGCTACGCCAGCGTCGCGGCGGCGCGCACCGAAGTCGAGCAATTGCTGTCACTGCCATCGGGTTACCAGCGCGACCTGCAATTCAGCAAGGGCGGCATTTTCCATGGCGTGCACCGCGGATTGCTGGCGCTGGAACTGGTACCGGACCTGCTGGCGCGGATGCAGTGGAACGCAGCCGCCATGCGCGCCGCGATAGAACCTGCCATGTACGCAACGGATGTCGCCATCGAGCAGGCCGCAGCGGGCGTGCCGTTCCGCGACGCGTATCGCGCCGCCGCCGAGGCGGCCACGAAAGCGGGGCACGGCCGCACGCCCGATCAAAGCCTCGCCGCGCGCACGTCACCCGGCGCGCATGCCGACCTGCGGCTGGACGAGCTGCACTCCCGCCTCGATGCGCTCAGTCAGTGAAGGGGAGTGGGTGCTGATGCGTGCGTTGGGATGAAACGCTCGCCAACCTGATCGGAGATGATCACGCCACTGCTTGGCAGGCTCACCAATCAATCGGACCTTGAACCACTGGAACCGATCCGGAACGGCCGGTAGGCCCAACAGCACGAGCGTCCGATTCTGAGCGCTTGATTCAGGATGCTGCACCCGCCGATCGCGAGAGTTGATCGCAGTTTGGCATGCACTGCGCGCACCGCGCAGTGATCCTGTCGAGGCTGTAGCGGGTGTGTAGCGGAATCAACCAAGACCAGCGATTCATTACCGCTGCTTGCTGTCATTGAATACTGTGGTCGACGGGCGCTCAACCGGAAGGCGTGAGTCGATCAAGAATGTTCGTTGCCATGCCCGTTCCCGTTACCGTGCGCATGCTTGTTGCCATGACCATGCTGATGATCTTCGTGCTGGTGCCGGGAATGACCGCCGTGGTCTTGCCTCTGGTCGTCTTCACCACCCCACCAGCGATGCTCATGCCCGCCGTAGCGGCGGACCACGTCCGTATTGCGCAGGTAGGGCCGATCGACATCGAGGCTGATGTCTACGCCGCCGACTTGTACGTAGCCTTGCAGTGCGGCGGGCAAACTGACGCCGGCCTGCCAACCGTCGCCACCGAGCCAAAACCACGTTCGCGTGTCCGGCGCGTAATAGACCTCGGCCGAGGGGTAATAGACATACTGGTGGTGGGCGCGCCAGCCATGCGCGGGTGCCCACGGTGGTGGATCCGCCTGCGCCGGTACCGCGACGAACGTGGCGCCGGCCAAGGCGAGCAAGGCAACCACGGCAATGCGGTTAATTTGCATGATCGATTCCTCCGCATGGGACAGAATGAAGGTACACCAATGCAGCTCCATGCGGGCTGGCTAATGCGGCACCGCTCACTTTCCGTTTAACCCTGCAACCGCGCGTCACGGCCGATTGCCGTCCGGCGCATCTTCAACCATGCTGTTCGGCCAATGTGGGTGGTGCGCAGTGCCCGACGCGCCACCCGTGAAACTGCACCGCTCGCACCGCCCTGCGTCAATGCAAGACGCTGCGCCCGACGCCGTTCAGAACGCGTAGCGAAGTGCGCCACCAACACCCCAGTCCGGGCTGCCATCGGAGAAACCACCCAGCACGTAGGCTTGCAAGCGCCACTGACTGCCGAAATGGTGGTCCCAGTAGCCGGTCAGTTCGCGTTGCGCGTATCCGGAGTCGGAAATCTTTTGCCGGTAGTAGAAGTACGTACCCACGGTGTCGGTATCACTCAACTTGTAGCTTGCGCCGACGTTCCCGTTCCAGCCGTCGTTCAGCACGATGTACTGCGACGAACCGTACTTCATGTAACCGGCGCCACCGAACACCGTCCATCCGCCGAATCCTTTGTACGCGTCGAGATTGACGCCATAGTCGTTCTGGCCGGTGCCGAGACCCTTGTCCTCACTGGCGGTGCCGAACTTGACCTTGCCGGTCAGGTCCAGTCCGAAGTTGTCGGCATCGTCGCGTACCAGACCGTAGGTCGCCTGCGCCACGACATCACCCAGGCCGGAAGCCGAGCCGCTGGTTTCGGTCACCGGCGGCGGTGTAGGGCCGCTGTTGCCGCGCCCGTGCCCGCGCCCATGCGGATTGTTGTTCTTGACGCGGCCGATGCCGGGAATGACGTCGCTTGCGCCGCTGATGCTGATCCACGGCACCGTCAACTTTGCCGACCAGCGGCCGGCCTGATAGCCGACGCTGAATGGCGCGTCCCAAATGTCGGTGTTGAACGGCGTGCCATAAGTGCCGCTGCTGTAATCGAATCCCGCGCTCGCCGTAATGTGGCCGGAACCATCCGATGCATGGGCGGACGAAACGCAAAGCCCGAACAACGCCGCGGGGATCAGCCAAGCCAACGATTTCCTGCCGTTCATTTGAAGATTTCCTTGCGCATAGAAAGCGGGCGCCGACGGCGCCCGCGAAGGTGGTGTTTTTGGTTGACCGATCAGTGGCCGGGGCCACCAGCGTGGTCGGGAATGTCCGGGCGATGTGGCACATCCGGGCGCTGCGGACGATCAGGGCGCATCGGATGATCGGGATGCACCGGTCGGGTCGCTGCGGCCATGTCATGTTCATGATGCCCGTGGTCCGCTCCGGCCTGCGAGTGGTCGCTGTGCGACGCGCTGACCACGTCGCCCAGCTTGACACCGAGGGCTTTCGAGATCTTCCCCCAGCCTTCGCCTTTGGCACGCAGCGCCAATATCCCTTGGAACGTTTGCGTTTCGCCATTGGCGGACGTGATGCTGCCACCGTTGAGCGCGGCTTCGATCTCGGCCGCGGTCGGGTCGGTGATGCCCGCCTTGGTCAGTTCATCCTGTGCCAGCGACAGCGCTATGTTGACGTTGCCGTAGCCCATTCTGTGCGTGGCCGGCTGGAAAGTAGTAGGCGTGACAACCGTGCTGGTGGTGCCGTTGGCATTCTTGACGGTCGAAGTCGTGTCCAGGGTGACTGACGTGCCGTCGCGCAGGCCGTCCACCAAGGCCAGTGCGTTGGCATTCGACCCTGCGAAATCGCTGTAACGGGTGGCAAGTTTGCCCGCCTCGGTGTTGGTCGTCGTCGAGGGTTGGGTGGTGTCCGTGGCGGCCAATGCTTGGCCACCGAACGCGACGAGCAAGCTCGCGCACAACAAGGTGAGCACGGGACGTTGCATTTCCATGATGGCTTTCTCGGGTTTTGGCTGAGGGACCACGCAAACTAAACGCCGTGCCGTCGAGCGAATGTCCGACTGGCGCATCGTTGCAGGGCTGCGCGATCATCCCGCCGCGTGATTGCCTGTGCAAGCTCCGCGTCCGAATCTGTTCAGTCACGGTTGCCATGTTCGGTCTGGAGTGTGCTCCGCGTCATATTTTTCCGTCGAACGAACGATCACGGGTAGGCGCGTGGAGCGCGCCATCCTCACGCACCAGCTTTCTGAACTCGAGCGTTCAAGTCGATCCGGACGCTTGCCATCGCGTGCTGCGGCGCAGCGTGACTTGATCGATCCCCGTGGCTAGCTTGTCACGGCTTTTCGGTGCGAGGGCGCCGGCGAGCGTTTCACGGACGCGTTTTGTTGCAAAGCACTTTTGCAGAGCATCACGAGGAGGCGCGTCGCCGCCAGGCGAGCCTGACGGCCGGGGAGGGTGTACTGACACATGACCGGCGTGGTGCGCCGTGTGCCACCACGCGAATGGCAAAGATGCACGTCACCCACTTGAGGACATACAGATGCCGAGCACGTTTCGTTTGAAGACGCTGGTAGTCGCCATCACCCTCACCGCAGCCGGCGCAGCGTTCGCCGCGACGCCAGCCGGTGCGGCCAACCGCACGGCCGTGGCCCATGCAACCACGTTGCACGCGGGCGACGCGGTTACCGGGCCGATGGCGTTGAACCGTTCGCTGCACGTGGTGGTTTCGCTGCAGCTGCGCAACGAGGCACAGTTGCAGGCATTCATCGCGCAGCCCGACCATCCAAACCTGACGCCGTCCCAATTCGCCGCAGAATACGGACCGTCGGAAGCGGATGTGGACGCCGTGTCGGCGTGGTTGAGGCAAAACGGTTTCAGCAACGTGACGATTTCCGCGAACCGCGTGCTGGTATCGGCTGACGGTTCGGCGGCGACCGTGCAATCCGCGTTCCGCGCCAACATGGTGCACGTACGCACCCATGACGGGCGCGACGCTTACGCGAACTCCACCGACGTGACCGTACCCGCTTCGCTGCACGGTGTGAGCGGCGTGATGGGCTTGCAGACAGTGCACATACCGCATCCGTTTCGTGGCAAACCCGGTGGTGGTGGTGGCGGCGGTTCGATCATCGGCCACAATCCGACCCAGTTCCCATCGATTTACGGAGGCACCAGCCTGCCCACTGCGGCGGGGGTGACGGTGGGTATCGTGTCGAACGGGGATCTGACCCAGACGCTCAGCGATCTGAACAGCTTCACCTCGCAGAATGGTCTTGCAGCGGTTGCGACGCAAATCGTCAACACGAACGGCACCGGCACCGACACCAGCGGCACGCCCGAATGGGATCTCGACAGCCAGGACATCGTCGGAATGGGCGGCGGCCAGGTTGGCAAGATCGTGTTCTACGATATTCCGACGCTCTCCAATTCGAACATGGTGGCGGACTTCAACACCGCCGTCGGCGCGAATGTGGCCAAGGTTATCAACGTCTCGTTGGGCGAGTGCGAAACGTCGGCCCAGAAAGACGGCTCGGCTGCCGCCGCCGACGCCATCTTCCAGCAGGCCGATGCGCAAGGGCAGACCTTCTCGGTTTCATCGGGCGATTCCGGTTCAAACGAGTGCGGCAAGGGCCCGCGCGGCAACACCCCGAGCTGGCCGGCCAGTTCGCCTTACGTGGTCGCAGTGGGTGGCACCACGCTCAACGCCACGACTACCACTTGGCAGGGTGAAACGGTCTGGTCCGGTACCGGCGGCAGCCCCAGCACCTTCGAGCCGATTCCGAGCTGGCAGGTGGGCGTAGGCCAGAATGCCGGCAGCTCGTATCGCGGCGTACCCGACATCGCCTTCGACGCCGACCCCAACAGTGGCTCCATCATCATCGTCAACGGCAGTTCCCAGCAGTACGGCGGCACCAGCCTGGCCTCTCCGCTGTTCGTTGGGTTCTGGGCACGCATGATCGCCGCCAAAGGTACAGGCATCGGTTTCGCATCGCCGAAACTGTATGCCTTGCCGGCCTCCGCGTTCCACGACGTCGTGTCGGGAAGCAATGGCGGCGAGACCGCCGCGCCGGGCTGGGATTACTGCACGGGATTCGGCAGCATCATCATGAGCCAGGCTGCGGCATCGCTCTGACACCGCGAAAACGCTGTTGCGACTTTCGAGCCCGGCTCTGAGCCGGGCTCTTTTTTTGATCGTGGTGCGAACTGTTGCATGAAGCTCGCTAAACCGACCAGGGATTTCCCTTGGTTTCACCGGGAGAAGCAGCGATCAATTCGGAAGCGGACAGCCGACGAGCGTGCGTCAATAACAGCTTCGGGCCGGTTTCCGCTCCGCACCTCGATCCGATCAGCACATCGTCGGGCTTGATCCGGGTCAGTGCGATGGACTCCCGGCGGCGGGTTGGTTCTTGAGGTAACGGTCGAACCATGCCACGGTGCGTTGCAACGCGTCGATCTGGTTCTCGCGTTTGGTGAAGCCGTGGCCTTCGTTCGGGTAGTAATGTGCATCGACGGTGCGGCCCGCGCCTTTCAGGATCGAGACGACCTGCTCGGCTTCCTCCTTCGGCACGCGGATGTCGTTCGCGCCCTGCAGTACCAGCAGCGGCGCCCTTGCATCCTTGATGTAGGTGATCGGCGAATCGGCGTCGTAGATCCTGCGGTCTTTCACGGGGTCGCCCAGCAACGACATCTCGTATTGCCGCAGGAACGGGTCCTCGTGCTGCAGCATGGTCATCCAGTTGATGATGCCGTATTCCTCGACCGCCGCCGCCCACACGTCGGGCGTCTTGCCGATCGCCATCAACGTCATGTAGCCGCCGTAGGAACCGCCGGTGATGCCGATCTTCTTCGGGTTCACGTAACCGGTCGCGGCGAGGAATTTTGCGGCGTACACCTCGTCCTGCAGGTCGCCGCCGCCCAGATCCTTGACGTTGGCCTTCTGGAAGGCCATGCCGTAGCCAGTCGAGCCGCGCACGTTGGGCGCGATGGCGATGTAGCCGCGCGAAGCCAGCGCCAGCGCGGTGCGGTTGAAGCTGTCCACGGTCTGCCCGGTCGGGCCCCCGTGCGGCAGCACCACGCCCGGTGCGGAACCGTCGCGTTTCAGGTTCGCGGGCATCCACAGGAACGCGCTGATCACGGTGCCATCGAAGCTCCTGTAGTGCACCAGTTGCGAACGCGGCAGCGCATCCGGCTTGATGCTTGGCAGCGCGGAATGCGTGAGCTGCCGCGGCGAACCGCCGGCGACCGGATAGATCCAGTAATCGGCGGGTTCGCTGGAACTCTGGTGCGAAACCAGCAGGTGCAAACCGTCGCCGGAGAACGAGGTCGGATCGCCATCGGGTGTGTTCAAGCCGTCCGGCAGGTCGAGCTTGTGCGACCGGCCGTCGGCGATGTCGTAGAGATAAACCTCGCTGCGCCCGTCGGCATTGATGGTGTAGAGCACCTGTTTGCCGTCGGGCGAGAAACTGCCGGTCATGGATTCCCAGGGATCCCTGGTGAGCCAGCGGTAATCGTGCTTCGCAACGTCGTAGAGTGCGGCGTGGTTGGTGCCGGTTTCGGCGTTCGAGGCAACGGCCAGCCAGCGGCCATCGGGCGAAACCGCGCTGGCCATGATCAGCGCCTGTCCCTGGTGCGGCGTCAATTCCGTCGCCTTGCCGGTGGCCACGTCGATCCGCCACACGCTGGCGTCCGTGAAACCGGCGTTGATGCGGTTCGCGTACACGCTGCGGCCGTCACGACTCCAGGCCACCAGCTGCCACAGATGATCCCTGCTCGGCTCGTGCGTCAGCCAGCGGATCGCATGCGTCTTCCAGTCGAGCAGGACGATGTCGGTGGCCGGGGCGGTTTTCGGCTTGATGTTGAAGGCGACCTGCTGTCCGTTGGGTGAAAACAGCGCGCCGGTATTGGAGACGTCGGGTTTCGGCGTGAGATCGACCGGTTTGCCGCCGCCTGCCGGCACCGCGTACAACTTGTATTGTTCGTCGCCGCCGTGATCGGATTCGTAAACGACCCATTTGCCGTCGGGTGACCATGTTGCGCCGTACTCGCGATCATCGGACCGCGTCATCTGCACGGGCGAGCCACTTGCGGACGGAAACTTCCACAGGTTGTAACGGCCGGTCGTGTTGGTGGAGATCACGACCTCGCGGCCGTCGGGTGACCACGCCGCGCCGGCGATGCCGTGCGTGAAGAACAGGTCGTGGATAGGTACCGGGTGCGCGGCGGGGTTGCTCGCCGACTGGATCGAGGAGGGATCGGTCAGTGCGCGTTCGGGCGACGGAACGGCGGCGAGCAACGGGACGGAAACGAAGACCAGCGCAACGGCAAGCCGACGCATGACGGCGTCCTCCCTTCGATCGGAAGGGAGGAGCCTACACCCTGCGATGATGGCGGACAGGGCCGGAAGTCATGCGCGCCGGCGA
>DATEKI010000060.1:0-9085 GCA_035277545.1 Rhodanobacteraceae bacterium
AATCTCCAGGTCGATCTGGCGTTCCTGCAAACGCCTGGCGAGGTACTGCGTCTGCAGTCGCGCGATCTCGCGGATCTGCGACTTGTCGAGCGGATGGAACACCACGATCTCGTCGAGGCGGTTGATGAACTCGGGCCGGAAATGCGCCTGCACCACGCCCATCACCGCGGCCTTCATCTGGGTGTAGGCCTCGGGTGAATCCTCGTCGATGCCGCTGGATGCGATTTCCTGGATTTGCTGCGAGCCGAGGTTGGATGTCATCACGATCACGGTGTTGCGGAAATCCACCGTGCGGCCCTGGCCGTCGGTGAGGCGTCCATCGTCCAGCACCTGCAACAGGATGTTGAAGACGTCCGGGTGCGCCTTCTCGACTTCGTCGAGCAGGATCACGCTGTACGGACGCCGCCGCACGGCTTCGGTGAGATAGCCGCCTTCCTCGTAACCGACGTAACCCGGAGGCGCGCCGATCAGGCGCGCGACCGAGTGCTTCTCCATGAACTCGGACATGTCGATGCGGATCATCGCCTCGGTGGTGTCGAACAGGAAGCCCGCGAGCGCCTTGCACAGCTCGGTCTTGCCGACGCCCGTCGGGCCGAGGAAAAGGAACGAACCGTAGGGACGATTCGGATCACTCAAGCCCGCGCGCGCGCGGCGGATCGCGTCCGAAACGGCGGTCACCGCCTCGTTCTGGCCGACCACGTTCTTGTGCAGCGCGTCTTCCATGTGCAGCAGTTTTTCGCGCTCACCTTCCAGCATCTTCGAGACCGGGATGCCGGTCCAGCGCGACACGACTTCCGCGATTTCCTCGGCGGTGACCTTGTCCTTGACCAGCTTGAACTCGCGCTGCTCGGCGTTTTGCGCGGCGGCGAGTTGCTTCTCCAGTGCCGGCAACTGGCCGTACTGGATTTCGCTCATGCGCGCGTAATCCTGCCGGCGCTGCGCGGCTTCGAGTTCGTGGTGCGCCTTTTCGATCTGCTCCTTGATCGACGCGTCGCCCTGCAGCGCGGCCTTCTCCGATTTCCACACTTCGTTCAAGTCCGAGAACTCGCGCTCGAGTCTTTCGATGTCATCTTCGAGATCGGCGAGCCGCTTCTTCGACTCTGGATCCTTTTCCTTCTTCAACATCTCGCGCTGGATCTTCAACTGGATCAGCCGGCGTTCCAGGCGATCGAGTTCCTCCGGCTTGGAATCGATTTCCATCCGGATGCGCGACGCGGCTTCGTCCATCAGGTCGATGGCCTTGTCGGGCAACTGGCGGTCGGTGATGTAGCGGTTCGACAGCGTGGCCGCCGCGACGATCGCGGGATCGGTGATCTCGACGCCGTGGTGCACCGCGTATTTTTCCTTCAAGCCGCGCAGGATCGCGATGGTGTCTTCCACCGTCGGCTCGCCCACGAACACCTTCTGGAAGCGGCGCTCCAGCGCGGCGTCCTTCTCGATGTACTTGCGGTATTCGTCCAGCGTGGTCGCGCCGATGCAGTGCAACTCGCCGCGCGCCAGCGCCGGCTTCAGCATGTTGCCCGCGTCCATCGCGCCTTCGGCCTTGCCGGCGCCGACCATCGTGTGCAGTTCATCGATGAACAGGATGATCTGGCCTTCCTGCTTGGAAAGGTCGTTCAACACGCCTTTCAGGCGTTCCTCGAACTCGCCGCGGAACTTCGCGCCCGCGATCAACGCGCCCATGTCCAGCGCAAGCAGGCGCTTGTTCTTCAAGCCTTCGGGCACCTCGTCCTTGACGATGCGCTGGGCCAGGCCTTCGACGATCGCGGTCTTGCCAACGCCGGGCTCGCCGATCAGCACCGGGTTGTTCTTGGTGCGGCGCGAAAGCACCTGCACCACGCGGCGGATTTCCTCGTCGCGGCCGATCACCGGGTCGAGCTTGCCGGTTTCGGCGCGCGCGGTCATGTCGATGGTGTATTTCTCCAGCGCCTGGCGCTGGTCCTCGGCGCTTTCCGATTGCACCTTCTCGCCGCCGCGCAACTTGTCGATCGCGGCTTCGAGGTTCTGCTTGCTGGCGCCCGCGGCTTTCAGCGCGCGGCCGAGATCACCCTTGTCATCGAGGCAGGCCAGCACGAACAGTTCCGACGCGATGAACTGGTCGCCGCGCTGCTGCGCCAGCTTGTCAGTGACGTTGAGCAGGCGGTTCAGTTCGTTCGAGATGTTGATGTTGCCTTCCTGCCCCGACACGCGCGGCAGCTTGTCCAGCATTTCGCCCACGCGTTGGCGCAGCAGGGGCACGTTGACGCCCGCCTGCGCCAGCATTGGCGCGGTCGAGCCGCCCTGCTGGTCCAGCAGCGCCGCAAACAAGTGCGCGGGTTCCAGCATGTTGTTGTCGCGCCCGACCGCCAGCGATTGCGCGTCGGACAACGCCTGCTGGAAACGCGAAGTCAGCTTGTCCATTCTCACGTGGGCATCCTCGAAAGGGGAGCGGCCTGTGCCGCACCGGACTGAGATAGGGTTGGCGCCGTCCCGCTTCAACCGCCTGGCGAACCTGCGAAGTCTAGAACGACGCCGGCGCCGCGGTGATGGCTTCAATGATCGAAACCATGGCGGCGCAAGGCCGTGAATGGGGCGTTCACGCACGCTACCGCACAATGCACGGACGTCCAGGCCAGCCCGAGCCGAGGTGTCCACAACGCCCGTGTCCATGACCGGCGAAGACATCGCCGCGACCCTGCCCGCACCGCCCGAGGCCGGTGCCGATGCCGGCTGGGCGCTGTTCCTCGATGTCGATGGCACCCTGCTGGACCTCGTCCATCATCCCGACGCCGTGAGGGTCGATGCGCGCCTGCGCGATGATTTGGCCCGCGTGCGCTCGCGGCTGGGCGGCGCGGTCGCATTGTTGAGCGGCCGGCCACTTGCGCAACTCGACGCGCTTTTCGACTGGGGCCCATACCCTGCCGCCGGCCTGCACGGCGCCGAGTTGCGCACGCCGGATGGCCGCGAGCACGTCACCGGCGACGCCGTTGCATTCGCGCAGGTGCGTGCGCGCGCCGGCGAACTGGTCGCAGCCACGCACGGAGTGGTCATCGAGGACAAACGCCTCGCACTTGGCCTGCACTACCGCCATGCGCCGGCGGCGCGCGAAGCGGCGGAACGCATCGCGTACGCCCTGCAGCGCGAAGCCGGCGCCCGGTTCGCGCTGCAGCGCGGCGACCACGTGATCGAACTGAAACCCGCCGGCGTGGACAAGGGCCGCGCGCTTGTGGCCTTGATGGAGGACGCGCCGTTCCGGGGGCGTACGCCCTGGATGCTGGGCGACGACCTGACCGACGAACACGCGTTCCGCCGCGTCAACGCAGGCAACGGCGTCAGCGTGATCGTCGGCGCCCGCCGTCCCACCGAGGCGTGTCACGCGCTGGCCAATCCCGTCGCCGTGCGCGCATGGTTGCATCGCCTCGCCGCGTGGGACACATCGTGAAAAACCGAGGAGGAAACTTTTGAAACCCAGGAAATCCCCATCCAGAGCGAACACGAATCCCGGCCGTATCCAAGGCAAATCGCGCAAACCGCGACACCCCGCGGAAGCAACCCCGCGCGCCAGCCTCGACCTCGGCATCATCGGCAACGGCACCATCAACGCACTGATCGACGCGCGCGGCAGCATCGTGTGGCATTGCGTCCCGGCATTCGATGGCGACCCGGCATTCTGTTCCCTGCTGTCGCCGCGCCTTTCCGACGCGGGCTTTTTCGACGTGCTGCTGGAGAACGAGGCAGCGCGCCACCAACGTTATCTCGACAACAGCGCGGTACTGGTCACCACGCTCACCGCGAAGGATGGCGCCGAGGTCGAGATCACCGATTTCGCGCCGCGTTACAAACAGCACGGCCGCACGTTCCATCCCATGCAGATCCTGCGGCGCGTGCGTCCGCTGTCGGGCTCGCCGCGCATCGCGCTGCGGTTGCGCCCGCTGACCGGCTACGGCTCGCGCAAGCCGGAACACACCTTCGGCTCCAACCATGTGCGGTTCCTGCTCGATCCGCTGGTGCTGCGCGCCACCACCGACACGCAACTGCCGATGCTGCGCGACGGCCTGCCCTTCCTGCTCGACCACGACGTGCACGTCGTGCTGGGCACCGATGAAACCCTGCACGAATCAGCCGCACGCTTCTACAACGAGGCGCTCGATTCGACGCTGGACTACTGGCACGAGTGGTCGCGTTACCTTTCGATCCCGGCCGAGTGGCAGGAAGCGGTGATCCGTGCCGCAATCACGCTGAAGCTGTGCCAGTACGAGGGCACCGGCGCGATCGCCGCGGCGATGACCACCTCGATCCCGGAAGCGCCCGGCACGGTGCGCACCTGGGATTACCGCTACTGCTGGCCGCGCGACGCCGCACTGTCGGTGCGCGCGCTGAACCGCCTCAGTGCCACGCGCACGATGGAAGAGTACGTGCGCTACATCTTCAATCTCGCGGTCAAGGAACAGGGCGAGATGACGCCGGTGTACGGCATCCATTTCCAGGATGAGTTGCCCGAGCGCGAGGAAGCCACGCTGGCCGGCTACCGCGGCATGGGGCCGGTGCGCGTCGGCAACGAAGCCTGGAAGCAGCAGCAGAACGACATCTACGGCAGCGTGGTGCTGGCGGCCACGCAGATGTTCCGCGACCAGCGGCTGGTGAAGATCGCCGGCGAAACCGAATACCGCCGGCTGGAGCGCTGCGGCGAAGTCGCCTGGCGCGTGCACGATCAACCGGACGCGGGCCTGTGGGAGCTGCGCGGGCGCACCGCCGTGCATACCTATTCCGCGGTGATGTGCTGGGTTGCCTGCGACCGCCTGGCCAACATCGGCGGGTGGCTGGGACTCCGCGATCGCGCGGCGTTCTGGCGTCAGCGCGCCGACCGCATCCGCAAAAAGGTGCTGGAACACGCCGTGCACAAGGGCGGCCATTTCGTGGAATCGTTCGGCAGCGACCAGCTCGACGCCAGCCTGCTGCTACTCGAAGGCCTGCGTTTCGTCAGCGCCGACGACCCGCGCTTCGTCAAGACGGTGGACGCAATCGGCAACACGCTGATGCGCGACGGATTCCTGATGCGTTACGCGCAACCGGACGACTTCGGCGCGCCCAGCACCAGTTTCCTGGTCTGCAATTTCTGGTACGTCGAGGCGTTGATCGCCATCGGCCGCACGGAGGAAGCACGCGAATTCTTCGAGAAACTGCTGGCGATCCGCAATCCGCTCGGGCTGCTGTCGGAGGATTACGACCCCAGGACCGGCGAGCTGTGGGGCAACTTCCCACAGACGTATTCGATGGTCGGGCTGATCAATGCGGCGCGCGGGCTGTCCACCAAATGGAGCGACGTGGTATGAGCCGTCTGGTCGTCGTGTCCAACCGCGTGGCGCAGCCGCGGGAAACCCGTGCCGGCGGGCTGGCCGCGGCGATGCGCTCCGCCCTGAAGGAACACGGCGGCCTGTGGTTCGGCTGGAGCGGCAAGCGCGTCGCGCCGAACGAACGGGCCTTGCACCGCGAGCGCGCTGGCAACGTCGATTACGCGTTGCTGGACCTAACCCGCGAGGAGTTCGAAACCTATTACCTCGGCTTCGCAAACCGCACGTTGTGGCCGCTGCTGCATTTCCAGCCGACGATGATGCAGTACAGCCGCGCGCAGTACGCGGGCTATCGCGAAGTCAACAGGCTGTTCGCGGAAAAGCTCGCGCCGCTGCTGCGCGACGACGACCGCATCTGGATCCACGACTACCATCTGATCCCGCTGGCCTCGGAACTGCGCGCGCTCGGCATTGGCTCGCGCATCGGTTTCTTCCTGCACATTCCGCTGCCGCCGCCGGAGCTTTTGATCAACCTTCCCTGCCATGCCGACCTGATCGCCACGCTGAGCGCATGCGACCTGGTCGGCGTGCAGAACCGTGACGACGCGCGCGCGCTGACGCACTATTTCACCCGCATCCTCGACGCCCAACGGTCCGGCGATGCCGTGTTGCTCGGCGAACGCCGCACGCGCGTCGCGGCGTTCCCGATCAGCATCGATACCGCCGAGGTGGCGCGGCAATCCAGGGCCGCCGCCGCCAGCCCGACCATCCGCAACCTGCACGCCAGCCTCAGCGGCCGCGCCCTGGCGATCGGCGTGGACCGGCTGGATTATTCCAAGGGCCTCACGCGGCGTTTCGAAGCCTTCGGACGCTTCCTGGCCGAACATTCCGAATGGCGCTCGCGGGTATCTTTCCTGCAGATCGCACCGCCGTCGCGCGAGGAAGTGCCGGAATACCGCGAGCTGCGTTCCAAGCTCGAACGCTCCGCCGGCGCGACCAACGGCCGCTACGCCGAGCCCGACTGGGTACCGATCCGCTACGTCAACCGCAGTTTCGCCCAGCGCACGCTGGCCGGCTTCTACCGGATCGCGGACCTCGCGCTGGTGACGCCACTGCGTGACGGGATGAACCTGGTGGCCAAGGAATTCGTCGCCGCGCAATCGCCGGAAGATCCCGGCGCGCTGGTGCTGTCGCGTTTCGCGGGCGCGGCGGGGGAATTGCCGCAGGCGATACTGGTCAACCCCTACGACCCCGAGGGCCTGGTCGAGGGTATCGAACAGGGGCTGACCATGCCGCTCGGGGAACGCCGCGAGCGCTGGTCGGCGATGTTCGAACATCTTTCGCAACGCGACATCGGGGCGTGGCGGCGCGGTTTCCTGGGCGCGCTCGGAAATTGACCCCTTTTTGCCCGTCATCCCGGAATGACGAAAAGCGAGGCTGGCCCGAGCTCCCCTGATGCGTCGGCTTGACCTTCGGCGCTGCGCCGAGCATCGGTGCCAGGACCGTCCACACGTTTTCCAGCACCCGCGTTTGCGCCGCTGCAGTGGGATGGAGGCCGTCGGATTGCATCAACGCGGGATCAAGGGCGATGCCCTGCAACAGGAACGGCAACAATGCCGCGTGGTCCTGGCGCGCGAGGCCAGCGTAAATTCCGCGCAAGCCATCGCGATATCGCGGGCCGTAGTTCACCGGCAGCTCGATGCCGAGCAGCAACACCTTCGCGGCCGCGCCGCGGCACTGCGCGACCATCGCAGCGAGGTTCGCACTGATTTCCGCGAGCGGCAACCCACGCAAGCCGTCGTTGGCGCCCAGCTCCAGGATCACGAGCGCGGGACGGTACTGCTCGAGCAGGCCCGGCAAGCGCGCCAATCCCGAAGAAGTGGTCTCACCGCTGATGCTGGCATTGACCAGCCGCCAGGCAGGACGCATATCCGCAAGGCGTTTCTCCAGCAAGGCAGGCCAGGCTGCCTGCAATTCGATATCGTGGGCGGCCGAGAGCGAATCCCCCATCAACAGGATCGTGCGCGGCGCGACCACCGCGGACGCACGCAGCGGCAACAGCAACGCAAGGCACAACACAATGGATGACAGCAGGACGGGGGACAGCAGGGTGCACGACGGCAACCGGACAGGCATGGCACTGATTTCCGCGAGGGGTTTGGGCAAGCACGTCGAGGGACCGGCGGGCCGCCTGGACATTCTTGACGATGTCAGCCTGGAAGTGAATGCCGGGGAAACCATCGCGATCACCGGCGCGTCGGGGTCGGGCAAGACCACCCTGCTCGGCTTGCTCGCCGGCCTGGATCTTCCCAGCCACGGCAGCGTGCGACTCGACGGCCACGCCCTGGAAACGATGGACGAGGAAGCGCGCGCACGCCTGCGGCTGAAACTGGTCGGCTTCGTGTTCCAGTCCTTCCATCTGTTGCCCGCGCTGACCGCCGAGGAAAACGTGCTGCTGCCGCTGGAACTCGATGGGACGCCGGATGCGCCACTCCGCGCACGCGACGCGTTGGCCTCCGTGGGCCTGGGCGAACGCGCCGCGCATTACCCCTATCAGCTGTCCGGCGGCGAACAGCAACGCGTCGCCATCGCGCGCGCCTTCGTGCACGGGCCACGCATCCTGTTCGCCGACGAACCCACCGGCAACCTCGACCATCATTCGCGCGACGCGATCGCCGACCTGTTGTTCAGTCTCAACCGCGAACACCACACCACGCTTGTGGTCGTCACCCACGACGCCGCGATCGCCGCGCGCTGCGCACGGGTGCATGACCTGGTCGACGGGCGGCTGCGGGCGCACGCGGCATGACATTCCGGATAACCGGCCGCATGACCGGCCCGCGCCATGCACTGCGCACGCTGCGGCGCGAATGGCGCCTGCCCGAACTGCGCACGCTGATCGCGGCGTTGCTGCTGTCGGTCATCGCGTTGGGCGCGGTCGGCACCCTCGCCGCACGCGTGCAGCGCGCGGTGGTGATGAGCGCGGCGGAATTGATCGGCGGCGATCTCGGCATTGATGCCGCGTCACCGCTGCCCGAGGCGTTTGCGCAACAGGCGCGGACGCTGGGACTGCACACAAGCACGCTTGCCGCGTTCCCGAGCGTCGCGTTTGCAGGCGATCGCAGCCAGCTGCTGTCCGTCACGGCCGGCGACGGCGCGTGGCCGCTGCGCGGGAAATTGACCATCGTTGGCCGGGGCAATCGAAGCCACGTCACGCACGCACCGCCCGCGGGCTCCGTCTATCTGGATCACCGCGCGCTGGCCGCCCTGCAGCTCGAGGTGGGCGACCGCGTGCAGGTCGGCGGCATGGAACTCGGGATCGCCGGCGAACTCGACCAGCAACCCGGTGGCGGCGACCTGATCGCACTGGCACCGCGCGCGGTGATGGCGCTGGCCGACGCGAAAAGTGCAGGCCTGCTCGGCACCGGCAGCCGTGCGCGGCATCGCCTGCTGGTCGCGGGCAGCGTGGCCGCCGTCGATGCGTATCGCGCGTGGGCCAAGGCGCACCTTCCCGCCGACGCGCACCTGGTGACGCCCGAGGAAGTGCAGCAGCGGCTGGCCGTCGCGTTCGACCGCGCGGGTGCGTTCCTGCGGCTCGCGGCACTGCTCGCCGCGCTGCTGGCAGGCATTGCGGTCGCGCTGTCGGCGCAACGCTACGCGCGCCGCAAGACCGACGAGATCGCGCTGTTGCGCGCGCTGGGCGCGTCGTCCCGCTTCGCATTCGGCAGCCTCGCGTGGACGCTCGCGGTCCCGGCCGTACTGGCCGCGTTGATCGGCGCAGGCATCGCGCTCGGACTTGCGTCGGCCGCCTTCGC
>DATEKI010000061.1:0-3956 GCA_035277545.1 Rhodanobacteraceae bacterium
CAGCGCGCGCGCCAGGCGGTCGTGCTTGCGGATGATGCTGGCCGCGCTCTGGTCGCCCATGCGCTCGACCAGCGCGGTGGAGTCGGCGATGTCGCACACCACCAGCGTGCGCAACTGCGGCGTGGCCATGCGGCCCGGACCCGGATGCGTTTCGAGCTGGCGGATTTCGGCGGTCATCAAGGCACCCCTGCTTGAACGCTGACGACATTCCGGCAGCAACGTCCACGCCTTGTGTCAAAGCCACCCGGACCGGGTTGCGTCGGAATGACGACGAGACTTTACCACCGCCGGCCGTACGGCGCGGCTGCGAAGACGGACGGCTCATGCAGGCCATCCCGGCGGGATACGCTTCGCTCCTCCCGCCCTACGGCCACACCTTGTGCGCGGGGTCGAACTCGACGGTGATGCGTTCCCATGCGCGCACGCCGAAACCGCACACGGCCAACGGACCCTCGGTCATCGGCTCCAGGCCGAATGCCTGCTCGATTTCGACCTCGTTGATCGCGGCGGTGATGAACGCGCCCAGGTTCAATTCGGTCGTGGCCAGATACATCGCCTGCGACAGGTGCCCCGCATCCAGCGTCACCGCGCGGTAGGCCTTGGCGTGGTTGCGGTATTTCCAGAAGTTGCGCTCGAAACGCGCCACCAGCGCGACCTGCAGCGGCGCCCCAGCGTAGTACGCCTGCGCGGCAACGAAACGGCGCGCCAGCGACGCGGCGGTTTCCGAATCCAGTTCGCGCAGCGGCTCCAGCGCGTGCGCGACCGGGTGGTAGTGATACAACCCCGGCGGCACGTCCTCGACGCGCTGCACCAGCAGATACGCTTCGGTCGCGTGCAGGCCGCCCGCCGACGGCACGCCCTTCTTCAGCAGTTGCACGCCGGGCGCGTAATCGCTGACCGCGCGCGCACCAAACGCGCGATACAGCACCGCGGAAAACGCCTCGAACGACAATGGCGCCGGATCGTAATTGCGGCAGGTCACGCGCCGATCCATCAGCGCATCCAGCAGCGACGGCGACGGCTGTTCCAGCGCCAGGCGCGAGGTCGCCGGCGTGCGTTCCGGCACTACCGGCAACGCCGGACCCAGGCGTTCCAGGAATGTCTGCGGACTGGCTTCGGAGAAAAGCCGCTCGATCGCTTCCGTATCCACGTCGCGCCAGCGGGTGTGGCGATGCGCAATGGCGGACAGCCCGCGCCAGTGCACCGCGCGCACGGCATCGTCGGCTTGCGCGAACCGGCGCGCTGCTTCGTCCGCCGGTTCTTTCCCGATCAGCAAGCCTTTCGCCAGCAATGCCTCCAATACCACACGCGAATGCCGCTGCGACAGTTCCTCCAGCAATTGCCAATGGCTCGGCGACAACGCGCCCAATGCGGCGACTTCGGCCACGTCCAACGGAATCTCTTCGTCGCAATGCCCGGCCAGCGCCAGCCAGCCGAGCCGTTCGCGCACGCCAGTTTCGCCCAGCGCGAGTTCGACAAGGTCGAAATCGACGGATTCGCGCGGTTCGACCAGCACCATCGCGCAACGGCGTACTTGCATGTGCCCCGGTTCTCGCTTCTACTTGCGCCGCCACGGATGGCGCGGTTCGTGCATTGTCCCATCAACCGCCAATATCTCGGGGAACCGCCATGGCTGATTCGAAATTGTCGCGCGAGCACTCGCTGGTGTTGTTGCACAAGCTTGCCACCGATGACGGCTTCCGCAGCCGTTACGAACAGAAGCCCGCTGCCACCTTGGCCGATCTCGGCGTGCCACTGGACACCATCGTGAACCTCAAGGCGTCGTGCCTGGCGCCGGCAACCTTGGCGCCAAAGGATCACTTCGTCCAGGCGCACACCGAGCTGGCTGAAAGCGCCGTCGAGTCGTGTGTGGGAATGATCCCCCCCATGCTCAAGCTTGATCTTCGCTAAAGTTGTTGCGAGGCCAACCGCCTTTCCACGTAATACAGGATATCGAGACTATGGACGGTGCCGTTAGAATCCGTGCAAACACACCTGTTTAAACACCTGAGGGCTTCGCCTGTTGAGACGATGCCTGATCGGATTCGGCAACGTTGAAGGGCGTCAGTATCTGTTCCGAGTTATATTCCATGTAAGCTCGCCCACGATGGAAGGATAACCAACGCGCTTGGTCGTGTGCCGCTGTGTCGTCGCCGGCATCACTGTACGTATCCATCAAGGCCACGTGTGTAATGCATAACTCACTGCCGTTGACCATTGGTTTCAAGATGGCCAGCGCCTCCTTCTGGTGACCGGAGACACGCTCGATTTCTGCTTTTGCCACACTGCGCATGTTACCGAGCACTGGTGTCTCGGCCTCGGATTCGGGACCAGCGACCAAGAGTGCCCGCTCAGCGAGTTTCGTATCACGGGCGTGAGCGGCAAGATACGCAGCCAGCACTATCTGAAACTTCAACTCACGGCGATCAGTCGATATGGCGTCCGCGAGCGCTTTTTCCTCCCGGCCCAGATAGTCGGTGAGCGCCGAAATTTGCACCTTGGCTGGCGTTCCGTCGATCGCATGAAGACTAAGACCCATCCCCTCATAACGGCCTATGACACGAGGGCCAAGGGAAGTCGCTCTTGCAAGCGTCGCCTTGAGCAACTCATTGGCGCGTGGCCAGTTGCCCTGGTCCACCGCCATTGCAATCGACGTACTGGCATCCATGATGTCGAAGCTATCTGTACCGGACCGTATACCACTTTTCAGTACACCCTCCGCTTCATTGAACTTCCGCTGCGCGGCATATGCACTTGCGTAATAGGCGTTTTGAAAACGAGCGCCATGGGCAGCCGAGCTTGAGAAAGAGCTCAACGCATCGGCGTATTGGCCAGCCTCGACGTAAAGTGCACCCAGCAAATATTCACTGGTCGCGCGGTGCGGGTTCTTTGGCGACGACGACTGCTTGAGATAGCCGATCGCCTCTTGGAACTGATTGGCGTACTCCCAGAGAAAATACGCACAATTTCCAAGCCCCTTGAAGTAATCAGGGTAAACGGAAGCCAACAGCCTCCACTTCTCCAAGGCCTGCTTCGGCGCGGTGTAATTCGCCGCCCACGCATCCAAGTACAACTCATCGCGCGGGGAAAGACGCTTGCGATCGGACTGAGCCGCACGAATTTCCGCGTATGCCCTACCAGGCATATCTTCGCCTTCATAGATGCCAGCCAAGTACACGCGTGGCAATACAAAATGCGAGTCGATTCGCAGCGCCTCTTCGAAATACATCTCTGCACTTTTCAGGTTGGCGTCGTTGTACGCACGCTCTCCCAGCGAATACGCCTTCAACGCATTCAGATCCGGCGTCGCCACCTGTGCCAGCGGCTGAGACTGTTTCGACACCATCGCCAGCGCCTCGCCCAGCTTGCCGCGCAACTGTTTGCTGACGCTGTCCAGCGAGGACAACACGGATGGCGCGCCGAGGCCGTTGGCGGACACCGAATACACGGTGGCCTGGGTGTTGGGGTCGATTACTTCCGCGGTGACGAGCAGGCGCCCGCCAACGTCCGCGACGGTCGGAAGGATCAAGGCGCGCGCGCCTTCGCGCAGCGCGATCTGCGAGCCGATCGCGCGGGTGACCTGGGTCTTGTCGGGGTTCAACTGCATCCGTTGCAGCGTCTGCTGCACGGAAAGTTGCGGCAGCACGTTGACGTATTGCGACTGCTCAAGACTGATGCGCAGGGCGGAATCGACCGACTGGTCGTAGAGCTTGTCGCCGGTGAGGTTGTGCAGGTCGCCCACCACGACCCAGTCGCGCGCGGCGAACGCCAGCGTGGGCGGACTCTGCAGCACGAACCACGCGGTGACGCCAACCGCGATCGCCAGCACCGCGGCCTCGGCCGCCAGCGTCAGCGGTCGCCGCCACCAAGGCAGGATCTTCTTGGCGGTACGGCCAGACTTTGGCGCGTGCAGCGGCGCGACATCGTCCTCGCCCACTTCGACCACGTCCAGCGGT
>DATEKI010000062.1:0-7397 GCA_035277545.1 Rhodanobacteraceae bacterium
CAACACGTAGCCCGGATGAAGTCGCGCCAGCGACTGAACCGGGGGCCGCGCTTCCCGGATTCCGCTCCGCTGCATCCGGGCTACGCGTAGGTCCCACGCGGCCGAACTGCCACACCAGTCCTCCGCCTGCCGCCAACACCAGCGCGATCAACAGCAACTCCGCACCACTCGCGCGCTGGCGCCCCTTTTCGCCGTGGTACCACGCAATGACCAGTGTCACGACGAATCCGACCGCCAGCGCGAGAATGACGAAGCGTTCAAGCTCTGCCGGCCACTCGAAACGCGACGCCACCACGTCCAGCACCTGGATCAGCGCGAACGCCGCGGCGATGTACGCCAGCGCCCACTGCACCAGTTTGCGCTGTCGCAATCGAGCGAAGAATCCGGCGGACGTTTCGCTCATGGCGGGATGTCTTGTACCGACGCCCACACCGCCCCTGCGTACGGCACTGCCGCAGGCAGCACGTTGCAACGCATCAGCCCTGCGGCAAATTTCACTGCTCCCCTCCCTGAGCCAGCCGTTTCAGCGGCCCGCGCATGTACGAGGCAAAGTACGTCGTCAGATTGCTCACGTCCGTCGCGACGTCGGCGATGCGCAATTGCAGCAGCGCCACCAGGTCCGGATCTCTTCTCAAGACGGCGGCGCTGGATGCGATGACATCGGGCGCGAGCCCCGTCGCGCAGGGATAATCCAGCCCAGTCTTGACGCCATCGTAATCACCGATCTTCACGACGCGGTCACCGCACTTGTCGGAAAGGGCCCGCTGCACCCGCCACGGTAGCGCCTTCCGGAACGCGCTGCGATACGCTGACTCCAGCCCATGCTGTTCGAGTTGGGCGATGATCGGCAACGTGTACACATCCATCGCCAGCGTGCGCAGTTCGGGATCGCGGATCAAGCCGATCTCGCCCGTCGAAGTCAGTTCGTCATAGGTCGCGCGACGGCGTGTGTTGCCGTTGAACTGCGTGGCGCGGTAGGTGGCGATCAACAAGGCTTCATCTGATAGCGAGGCCCGACCGGTCAGCGCGTCCACTGCACGTTCTGCATTGGCCAGCACTTGTTCGCTGTAGCCGACCTGCATTTCGTAATTCCACGCCTCGACTCGCAGGTCGGCTTTCAGGCGCTCGGTGAAGATCGCGGCCTTCTGGTTCGTCACGCGCTCCTCGTTCCAGTTCGACGCCTGCACGCCGATGAACACGCCGACCACCACCACGACCAGTTCGATGAAGACCGCCGTCCAGTCCTGACGGCGGAGATGTGCGACGACATTGCGCAGCATGATGATGCTCCTTCAGCAATCAGACACGGCGATGTTCATCCTTGCAGGTGATTCCACTCCAGGAAATCGGGCTCGTGGCCGGCCAATCGAAACGTGATGCCACCACATCGATCATCTGGATCAGCGCGAACGCCGCGGCGATGTACGCCAGCGCCCACTGCACCAGCTTGCGTTGCTTCAGACGCGCGAGGAACTCATCCATGCGCGCCTGCCTTGTCCATGCCGGGCGCGTGGGATGGGATCACTGGGGGCTCGTATTCCGCATACTGATTGAGTAACGTCTGAAAGCCCTCGTCACCGCGGATCGGGTCCCACGCCGGATCCAGCCACAACAGCACGGGCGAGTAGGTGAAGCCGATGCCGGGCATGGCAAGCGCCTCGGCAAGCCGCGGCACTGCGAGATCTGGACGATGGGCCTGGGCATACAGCAACGCACTGAACTTCGCGAAGGCCGCGCCGGTGATGTGGTCGTGACTGCGGGCGATAATGGCCTGCGCCTTGGCCGCCGCCGCCTGTGCTTGTTTGAATTGTCCGAGACCCGATTCGGCGGTTGCTAAGTTGATCCATTCTGGCGCCTGATTGACGCCTTGCTGCTGCGCAACCTGCTCGTGGATCTTCGCCAATGCCTGCGCGTACCGTGGTCGCGCATGGGCCATGTCGCCCATCAGCCGGCACAGCTCGGCCTGCTGCAGTGTCTTGGGAATCGTGTTGATGTTGAAGTTGTCGGGCGTGTCGGGCACCGTGTCCAGCAGCGCAAGCGCCTCCCGATACTTGCGCTGATACACCAGCAGCGTCACGCGCTGGAGTTTCAAGGCCGCGTCGTCGCCTTCGTCCACGGCCAGCGCGCTCGGAATGTCGCCGCTGGCGAGCAGGATGGCTCTGGCAAGGAAGGTTTTCGCGTTGAGATTGTGCGGGTCCAGCGCCAGTGCGCGACGCAACCAGCGTTCGGCGTCGGGGTAGCGGCTGGCCACCATGTAGGTATCGCCCAGATCGAAGGCCAGCGAGGAATTGCGTGGGTCAAGCACAAACGCCTGTTGCAGGGCAGCGATCGCCGCGTCGAAACGGCCCTGCCGCCGCAGCACGTAGCCTTGCGCTGTCAGCGCTCCGGCATCGTTGGGGCGCAACGCCAGCGCCGCCACGAAGGCGTTCAGCGCGGCGGCGTAATCACCGCGGCCCCAGTAGTCGCTGTAGCCAAACGCCAGGCGCGCGGCAGGCAGGTCGGGCGCGAGTTCCACGGCTCGTTCTGCATCACTGCGTGCGTCATCGATCAGTTGCCGGACGTCCATGCCGCCGCCGCCAAACCAGGCCAGCGCGCTTTCAGCGTAGGAAAGCCGCGCATATGCCAGCGCGAACCCGGAGTCCCGCGCGATGGCCTGCCGGTACAGCGGAATCGCGGTCTTCCAGCTTGTCGTGTCGTAATTGATGAGACCCTGGTTGGTCTGGAATTCCGCCTGCAGGAACAGGTCGTTGGCGGCGTTGTCCGGACTCAAGCTGGTCGCCAGGCGCGCGGTCTCGGTGGGCGACAACCTGGTTTTCAACGCCCCGGCGATCTTTTCCGCCACGTCGCCCTCGACACCGAACACGTTGTCCAGCGTGCGCTGATAACTCTGCGCCCAGATATGGCCGTCGGTGCGGGCGTCGATCAGCTGCACGTTGATCAGCACCTGGTTGCCGGCCTTCTGCACCGAACCTTCGAGGATCGTCGCGACACCGAGTTGTTGGCCGATGGTGTCCAGATCATCGGGGTGACTGGCATACCGCATCGTCGAGGTGCGCGCAATGACCTTGAGACCGCCGATGTCGGCCAACTTGGTCAGGATCAGGTCCTGCATGCCGGCGACGAAGTATTCATTGTTCCTGTCGGCGGAAAGATTCTCGAACGGCAGCACCGCGATGGACTTGGCGGGGACAGCCCACACCGCGGAGGGTGAATTGCGTCGGATGAAATAACCGGAGCCCAGCAACGCCACCGCGAAGATCAGCACCCCGATGATTGCAAAATCAAGCTTGCGCGCATTGGAATGGCGGACCGGAGCGTCCGCCGCCACGCCGGTGTCGTGCTTGAATCCTTCGGGCGTGAATTCATAGAACCACGCGAACGCGATCCAGAACGGAAAGCCGATGATCGCCCCGATCAGGAACCAGCGCGTCGCGACATCCGGCAATCCGATCGCCGGTGTCAGTTGCGAGATGCCCTGCGCCAGCGCCCACGCCGCACCGACGTAAAGCACGCCCGCACGGAGCACGTTGCGCCGTTGCAGCTCCCGCCAGAACGCCCGGTTGGCCATGTCGCCACGCCCTGAAGCGGAAGCGCGTCGTCCCTGCCCGTCCCGCGGCGCGAATTCTGGCACGGCGCGGGGGTCGCGGGTTGCATGGGCACCAGCAACCGCAATGACGCCCACGCAGGGCAATCAACCCGCAGGAACTGTCTGTGCCGCCTGCATATTTGACCGTTGCGGCACTGCGGATTGCACCCCCGCCGCGATCCGCGCGACCAGCGCCTCGAAACGTGGGTCGCCATGCAGCGGCCGGTACCACGGATTCAGCCACACCGCGTTCATGTGCGCCGAACGATCCACGTAAGCCTGTTCGAGGTGGACCATGGCGTCATCCTTGTCACCCAGCGCGGCGTAGATCGCAGCGACGTAAGTGCGATCGACATAATGGTGTTGCGCATCCGCCAGCAACGCCTGCAGCGCCGCGCGGGCTTGCGCGGCGTCACCGGCGTGCGCCTGGCACACGGCGAGTTGCGGACTGGAGGTACTCGGTTTCGCGTGCTGCTGCGTGTAGCGATCCACGCACGCCTGCCAATGCCCGAACGCGCCATAGACCATCGCCACGGCATCGCCGTTGTACGCGAATTGCGGATCGATGCGATTGACGCGCTGCGCCAGCTTCATCGCATCGGTCTCGTTGCCCTGCGCGATGGCGGCGTAGGCTTCCCAGCGCGGAAACCAGGGATTCAGCGGGTCCAGTTTTTCGGCGGCCTGCAACTGCTTGCGCGCCGCGGCCGGATCCTTGCCAACGCGCAGCAGATAAAAGCCCATCAGCGCGTGCGCTTCGGCAAGGCTTGGCCGCAACTTCAGTGCAAGTTCCAGTTCCTTCTTCGCCTTCGGGAAATCCAGTTCGTAGCTCATCGCGATGTAGCCGAGTTGCAGGTGTCCCTCGGCGAGGTCGGGGTTCAGCGCCACCGCTTTTTCCGCCGCGCCGCGCATCGCTGGCAGGACCGACAGCGGCGCACGGTACACGTCGGCGAGATAGATGTAGGCGCGCGCCATGCCGGCCCACGCCGCCGCGTAATTCGGATCGTTCGCGATCGCCTGGTTGAACAGCGCGAGCGCCTGTTCGAGGCTCGTTTCGTCGGTATGCCACGACAACCGCGAACCCTGCAGGTACAGATCGTGCGCCTGCGGACTGGCGGTGCCCTTGAACACCAGCTTGCCGCCGTCGATGCCGCCCAGCTTGACCTTCAAGGCTCCGACCACCGCATTGGAAATGGTGTCCTCGAGCGCGAACAGGTTTTCCATCTTCCGGTCGTACTGCTGCGACCACAGCGTCGCGCCGGTGCGCGTGTCGTCGAGCTCCACGTCGATGCGAAGTTCATCACCCGAGCGCTGCACCATGCCCGAAAGAAGGTTGCGCGCGCCCAGTTCGCGCCCGATCTCGCGTGCACCGAGCTGGCTGTCCCTGAAACGGAACGAAGAGGTGCGCCCGATCACTTCCAGGCCGGGGATGCGCGACAAGGCGTTCAACAGTTCCTCGCTGATGCCCTGCCCGAGATAGTTGCCGCCAGGGCCCCCGCCGAGCACGGAAAGCGGCAACACCGCGATCGACTTCGGATCGAGCGTTGCCGATGCGGCCGTCGCGCCGTCATCCGCATCGCGCAAGGTGTGTTCGATCGGTCCCAGGTACCACCACACCACGCCGCCGAGAAGCGCGACGACCACGCCGACGGCACCGAGCGAAAAGCCGATCCGCAGCGAACGACGCCTGCCGCTCGCGGTGGCGCGTTGCGCGTCACCCGGCCACTGGAATGCCCACGCCAGCACCAGCGCGAACGGGAAACCTGCCAGCACCAGCACCACCAGGACGCGCGCCAGCCATCCTGGAAATTGCAGCAGCGGGAAGATGACCGCAATGACCTGGATGATCAGCCAGCCCGCCACGGCGTAGGTCGCCGCCACGCGGAACACGTGGTGGCGTCGCAGTTCCTGCAGGAATCCGGGTGCGGGCATGCCGAACGGTCCCCATCGCGCGATCGGGCGCCGCCGCCGTCACGCTCGCGCGCATCTTAGCGCCGGCAGACGCGGATCAGGGCGCGGCGACGCCGTGGGCAGCGCGGCCGAGGATGTCAATGCAGGCGGGGCGCCGCATTTTTTATACCGCCGCAGCGATGTACGCCAGCGCCCACTGCACCAGCTTGCGTTGCTTCAGGCGGGCGAAAAACCGGCTCCGTTCCCGTTCATTGCATCGCCACGGCATCGGTGATGGTGGGCAAGCCGACCTTTTTGCAGAACGCCGCGAAACGGGGATCGTTCTTGTAGCGCAGGACCAATGGATCCTGGAGCAAGAGCGAGATGCCCGAATCACGCTGTTCCCATGCGTAATCCAGATATTCGAACATGTGGTCCGGATCGCGGCGCAGCGCATAGAGCTCGGCGATCTGGTAGTTGCCGTTCTCGTTGGCATTCTCCGCGATGGCTTGCTGGAGGGCCGTATCGGCGTCCGCGCGGTTGGACCCGATCTGAGCCGCAGCCGCGATGGCAAGGCTCTGCCACCCGCCCTGCGAGGGCACTTCGCGTGCCAGCGACATCGCACGCTGTGCGTTGCCGCGCAGCACCTCGATGACCACCAGTTGCCAATCGCAGAAACCTACACCCTTGGCCAATGCCAGGCTCGTGTGGCACGCCTGTTCCGCCGCATCGAATTGCCCGCTGCCGACCAGCATGCTGCCAAGCGCCATCCATCCGAAGGCGTTGCGCGGGTTGAGCTTGAGTGCCGCGCGTTGCAAGTCGATTGCGGATCGGATTTGTCCGAGCGTCGCCAACACGTTCGCGAGGCCGCCCTTCGCGGCCGGATCATTCGGCGCCAATTGCAGCGCACGCCTGTACTCCGATTCAGCTCCGTACCAATCGAAGTCCAGGTTGTAGAGGACAAACCCGTGTACGACGCGCGCCGCGGCGAGGCCGGGTTCCAGCGCCAGCGCAGTCCGGATGGCTGCACGCGCCTGCGCGGCTTCCTGCAACCCTTCGGCTGGCGTGTGGGTGGTACGGAATGCGCCGACCCAGCACTCGGCCATCCTGGCGTAGGCAAGCGCATAGCGCGGATCAAGGCGGGCGGCTTTTCGAAAGTCGTCCATCGCGCCGGATTTGCCGCCACACAAATCGCCGAGCACCATTGCGGCCTGCCCCCGCAGGAAGGCCGTGTACGCATCGAGATCGCCGCTGGGCGGGCGGTCACTTTGCACCACCGCTCCGGGCGTGCTCAGTAATTTCGCCTGCAACGCGTCCGCGACCGACTTGGTAATCGCGTCCTGCAGCGCGAACAGATCCTTATACGGACGATCGTAGTGCCGCGACCACAGCGTGCTGCCATCCGCGGCGTTAACCAGCGTCGCGCTGATCCGCACTTCGTCGCCTTCGCGCTGCACGCTGCCTTCGAGCAGGTGCGCGACGCCCAGCTTTTCACCGATGATCCTGCTGCCGTCTTTCGAATCCCGGAATTGAAACGACGAATCGCGGCTGATGACTTTCAATCCCGCGAATTGTGAGAGCGCGGTAATCAGGTCTTCCGACAAGCCATCGGAAAAGTACCGCTGATCCTTGTTGCCGCTTTCGTTGAGAAACGGCAGCACCGCGATGGACTTGGCGGGAATGAGCCGCGCGGCGATCGGCCATGGATTGCGCCGCGCTTCACCCATGCCACGCGCTGCCGCAGCCGTCGCGACTTTCATCGGCGCCGCCGGCGATCTCGCCTTCCCGAAATGCCACAACAATCCGCCGCCGATCGCCAGCGCCAGCGCGATCAACAGCAGCTCCGGCCCGGACACGCGCTGCGCCCCGCGCTCGCCGTGATACCACGCCAGCACCAGCGCCACCACGAAGCCCAGCACCAGCG
>DATEKI010000063.1:0-13018 GCA_035277545.1 Rhodanobacteraceae bacterium
GAAAACCAGTTGGTCAGCCCGGCCGCGCGGCTCAGCGACGACAAGCAGTTTTCCACACGCTACAAGGTGTACTGGAACCTCCGCTGGCTGGGCGGGCAGGTGGGACAGGGCGCGCAAAATGCCGCGGGCGGCTCCGATTACGAACCCACCGTGGCCCAGCGCCAGACCTTCGCGCAATTGCAGGCGGACATCGCGCAGGCGCAGGCCCGGTTCGAGGACCTGAAGGCGAACGTGATTCCCGCATTCAACGGCAAGATGAAAAGCGCGGGCGTGGCGATCGATACGGGTGGGTGACGCGTCCGGAACACGAGAGGCCCGACGCCCCTGCATGGACTTTCCAAATGCAGTAAACTGTCAACAAGCTACATACAGGAAGCAGACCATGCCGGGCTCGGGACGCAAGATCGCCGAAGCTTCACCGCGTTACCAGTCGCAAGCGGATGCACTGGGCGGCGCCGGCCTGCGCGCATTCTTCAACCTGGCCGAGCGCTGGAAGCTGCGCGTCGCCGAGCAACGCAGGCTGCTCGGCGATCCGCCGGAATCGACGTTCTACAAGTGGAAGCGCGAGCGTGACGGCGCGCTGTCACGCGACACGCTGGAGCGCATCAGCTACCTGCTCGGCATCTTCAAGGCGCTGGCGATCCTGTTCCCGCAGCCCGATCGTGCCGACGCGTGGCTGCGCAAGCCGAATGCCGCGGCCACGTTCGGCGGCAGGAGCGCGCTCGAGCGCATGTTGTCCGGCAACGTCGCCGACCTGTTCGTGGTGCGGCAGTACCTGGATGCGCAACGGGGGTGAGGCGACGCGTTCAGCCGATGCCGGGGGCATCGGCTGCGTCGCCGAACGCCCGGCCAGGGATGGCCGGGCCGGCGCCCCGCACCATGGATGGTTGCTCGCGGTATAGCCAATCTCGGCACCCGAGAAACCACGCAGTCATCATTCCGCGATGCCCCCGACCGCCCCACCCCTCCACCGCATCCGCTGGCAGCGCGCGTACCGCATCGTGCCCAGCCGGTTTCCACCGGTGGGCGTGTTCGATGCGATCGCCGATCCGAAGGACATGGATGCGCTGTACCAGATCGAGGCGCTTACCAATCCGCGCCTGCGCGAAGAGTGGGGCGAGCTTGCCAACGTTCCGAAGGAACACCGCGTCAGCGGCCCCGGCTCGACACCGCTGATGGCCGCGTTCACGCACCTCAATCCCGATGGCAGCCGCTTTTCCGACGGCAGCTACGGCGTGCTGTACCTCGCGCACGAATTCGACACCGCGGTCGAGGAAACCGTCTACCACCGCGAGCAGTTCCTCGCCGCAACGAAGGAACCGCCGATCGACATCACCATGCGCAGCTACGTGTCGGGCGTGCACGGAAAGCTGCACGACATCCGCGGCGGCTGGAAAGCCGAGCATGATCCCGCCTCATATGCCGCGTCGCAGGAGCTCGGCGCGAAATTGCGCGGCGAAGGATCGAACGGCATCGCCTACGACAGCGTGCGCTGCAAGGGCGGCGAATGCGCCGCGCTGTTCCATCCCGATCTCGCCAGCCCTTGTGTGCAGGGCAAGCACCTGATCTATCGCTGGGACGGCGAGCGCATCGCGCAGGTGCTGGAAGTCAGCGCGGTGAAGCGCACGCCTTCTGTTTAGTGCCGGGTTAAATCGTACGGCCGAGAGCTTCTTCAACGTTTGAGAACAGGTTGCCGTAGCTCTTGGAGTTGACGGCGTCTTGCAACTTGGATTGCGCGATGGCGAGATGGCCTAGAGCCAGCGCTACGTAACCGGCGTGGTAAGAGCGCATGGCGGATGGATTGCGGCCGAAGCCCCATAGCTCACGCATGTTCTCGTCCTTCTCCATGAGGATACGGAAGACTTCCTCGCGATCGTCAAGATTTGAGTACCAAGCAAATACTTTTGGCAACTGGATCAGCACGTCTTGCAAACACAAGTGCACATTCTTCCCGGCTTTGTCGATAGACCAAACAGCTTCGTTTGAGCACGCGGCACTGACCCGAGGGAGGAGGCAGCCTCGGAAAGCACACTCTGGCTCTGATGGGAGCTGAATTCCATTTTTGATTTTCGGTTCCCAGCGTGGAGGAACGTACAGCAAGAATTTTCCAAGGTTCACGCAGAATGAAAACGTCGTGACGCCAAGTACGTCCGCGTTGTATCTGTTGAACGACTGGAACTCGAGTACGTCGATGCTGTTCGCGCGATGCCGCCAAGCCGCCCGCGATGTGAAGTGATCAAAGCCTGCCTCTTTCAGGACAGGCCAGATCGTCTTCTTGATCTCGCGATTGACGGCCCTGCTATCCATGTTTCGAACGGCGCTTGCTCAGACGTCTTCGCTCTTAACCCACCCCTCACCCGTTCCGCGATGGATCACGCGGTCGCCGTCCTGCACGGAACCGGCGGCGAATTCGGGTTGGTCCTTGAGACGCGCGTAGATCGGGGTGAAGTCGGGTTTCGTCGCGTCCATCAACTGTTCGAAGCCATCGATCACGAAGTAGCTTTGCTGGTAGGTGTCGATCTTGTACTTCGTGCGCATGATGCGCTCGAGGTCGAAGCCGATGCGGTTGGGTGATGCCGATTCCAGCGAGTAGATGGATTCACCCTTGGAACTGACGATGCCGGAACCGTAGATGCGAACGCCTTCCGGCGTGTCGATCAGCCCGAACTCGACCGTGTACCAGTACAGGCGCGTCAGCTTCATCAACGCGTCGGCGCCGAGCTTGTGCGCCTTGACGCCGCCGCGGCCGTAGGCTTGCACGTAATCGGCGAACACCGGGTTCAGCAGCATCGGCACGTGGCCGAACAGGTCGTGGAACAGGTCGGGTTCGGAGAGGTAGTCGAGTTGTTCGGGTTTCCGGATCCACCACGTCACCGGAAAGCGCCGGTTCGCCAGGTGATCGAAAAAGATCTCGTCGGGAAGCAGGCCTTCGACGCCGACGATTTCCCAGTTGGTGCCGGCCTTCAGCACCTTGTTCAAATCCTGGAACCTGGGGATCGCGTCCGGCGACATGCCGAAGCGTTCCTGGTTTTCCAGGAACTCGCTGCAGGCGCGGCCCTTCAACACTTCACGCTGGCGGCGGAACAGGGTCGCCCACACCTCGTGTTCGGTAGGGGTGTAGTCGGCCCACGGCTGTTCGATGGTCGCGGTGGTGTAGATCGGAACGTAGCCGCGATCGGTCTGCTGGTGTTCGACGCGGCGGGGCGTGGTGCTCATGGCGAAACCCTCACATATACGTGCCCAGTGTAAGGCGTCGGCAGCCAAGCTGCCCGGGACCATGCGCGCCCGTTAAAGTAGCGTCCTCGATTCGTGTGGAGACCCCGGCTTTGGGTCCGTTGCGTTGCGCGTGGCGCATTCCGCTGATGTTGCTGGTGGTGGTGGGCGGCTGCCTGCTGGCCATCTTCCTGCTGCCGCGTGGTCCGAGGCCCGGCACCGCCGGCGCGGGGTTGTTGCGCAACTGGTCGCGCATGTTCCTGCGCTGCTTCGGCGTGCGCGTGCAGCGCATGGGCGAGCCGTTGCACGATCCGGTGATGTTCGTCGCCAACCACGGATCGTGGATGGACATCACGGTGCTGCACGCGATCCGTCCCGCCGATTTCGTGGCCAAGGCCGAGATCGGGCACTGGCCGCTGGTCGGCTGGATGGCGCGCCGCGGCGGCACGATCTTCCACCAGCGCGGCAGCACCGATTCGCTGGCGCAGGTGATGTCGGTGATGAGCGACCGGTTGCGTACCGGCCGCAGCATCGCCGCGTTTCCGGAGGGCGGCACCGCACCGGCCGGCACGCTCAAGGTTTTCCACGCGCGCATCCTGCAGGCCGCGCTGGACGCGGCGGCACCGGTGCAGCCCGTTGCGTTGCGTTACCTGCGCAACGGCGTGCCCGCACCCGACCTGTTGTTCACCCGCGGCGAAAGTTTCCTGCACAACATCGGCCGCGTGCTGGCCACGCGCACGCTGACGGCCGAAGTGCATTTCCTGAAGCCCGTGGTGTTCGATCCGGAAGGCGGCCGCCGGCGCATGGCGGAAACCGCGCGCGCCGAAATCGCGACGGTGCTTGGAATCACCACGTGACGCCGACGGCCGACGATGATTTCCGCCCGTCGTGGTGGCTGCGCAGCCCGCACCTGCAATCGATGCTGGCGTCGAGCTCGCTGCGCCGCGCATTGCGCGGCAAGCGCGCGCGGCGGCTGGAGCGCGATGCCGAATGGGTAACGCTGGATTGCGGCGACGGCGTGCGCCTGACCGGATGTCTCACCACGCAGGACATTGCCGCCCGGCCGCGCGGGCTGGCCGTGCTGTTCCACGGCTGGGAGGGCAGCACGCGGTCGACCTACGTCCTGCAGAACGGCGCGCGCCTGCTGGAGGAAGGCTGGGACGTGTTCCGCCTCAACTTCCGCGACCACGGCGACACGCACGCGCTCAATCCAGGCATCTTCCATTCGTGCCGCATCGACGAAGTGGTCGGCGCGTTGCGCGCCGTGCAGCAGCGATACTCCGCGCGGCCCATGGCGCTGATCGGGTTCTCGCTGGGCGGCAACTTCGCGTTGCGCGCCGCGTTGCGCGCGCCGGAGGCGGGGATCGACCTCGCGCGCGTGATTGCAGTGTGCCCGGTGATCGATCCACACGCGGGCCTGTTCCAGCTCGAACATGCGCCGCGCATGTACCACGACTATTTCATGTGGAAGTGGCGGCGCTCGCTGAAGGCCAAGCAGCGTGCGTTCGCCGATGTCGAACTGTTCTCGCACCACGACCTGCGGGGCACGCTGCGCTCGCTCACCGAAGCGCTGGTGCTGAAGCACACCGACTTCGGCAGCCTCGACAATTACCTGGACGGCTATTCCGTTGCCGGCGACCACCTGGCCGGGCTGCGCGTGCCGACGTCGATCCTCGCGACCTGCGATGATCCGGTTTGCCCCGCGTCCGATCTCGCGACGATGACGCTGCCGGCATGCGTCGAAGTCACCATCACCGCGCGTGGTGGCCACTGCGGTTTCATCCGCGACCGCCATCTCGGCAGCTGGGCCGAGGATTACATCGCAGGACGGCTCGCGCGCCTGGGCGGTTATCCCTGATCGCTGCTGCGCCTGGCTGATCTGTTTGTTGAACCGTTGCGCCGCGGGCTTGGACTACTGCGGCCTCCAGGGCGGCCGTCAGGGCTGCGATCCATGGCCCAGCGCTGCGTGGCCTGGCTTCCCGCCAACGGCTGCTCCGGACCCAACTTGGAGGGCGCGGCAGGCATAATGCACAGCTCGCTTGTCCTGAACGCCCCATGCTCGAAGACCTGATCCAGTTGCACCAGGCCGGACGCCTCGACGAAGCCGAAAGTGGCTATCGCGCGCTGCTGGCCGGGAATCCCGAAAGCGCCGAGGTGTTGCAACTGCTTGGCATCCTGCGCGCGCAGCGCGGTGATTTGCCAGAGGCCTACGAACTGGTCCGGCGCGCCAGCGAACTCGCGCCCGACAACGCGGCCTGCCGGCACACGCTCGGCGAAATGTATTTGAGTGAAGGCAGGCTGGACGAAGCGCAGCAGGCTTACGACCAGGCGCGGCAGTTGAATCCCAATCTCGCATCGGCGCACGCCGGTCTCGGCCAGATCGCGATGCTGCGCGGGGACGTGGACGCGGCCGACAGTCATTTCCGGGTGGCATTGCGTGCGGATGAAAACGACGTGCAGGCGTTGACCGGGCTCGGCAAAGTCGCGCAGATGCGCGGTGAGCCGCAGCGTGCGGTGCAACTGCTGACGCAGGCGGCGGAGCTCGCGCCCGACGACCCGCTGATCCAGACTGCCTACGCACAGGCGATGCTGGACCAGGGCATCCTGGACTTCGCGGCCAAGGCGCTCGACAACGCGCTGACGGTCAAACCCGATTATCCGGTGGCGCAGGCGTTGCGCGCCGAGGTGCATGTGCGCAAAGGAGACCTCGCCGAAGCGCGCCCGATATTCGAATCCCTGCTCGCGCGCGGTGAGCAGGTCGCTGCCGTACGCACAGGATTGGGCGACATCGCGCGTGCACAAGGCCGCCACGACGATGCCGTCGCGCAATACGACGAGGCGCTGCGCGAGCAACCCGACCTGCACCATGCCGCCGTGCGGCGCGCCGATGCGCTGGCCCGCAGCGGGCGCGCCGGGCAGGCCATCGACGACCTGCGCTGGTACGTCGCCAGCCACCCCGACAGCGTCAAGGCCCACACCGGATTGGCCCAATTGCTGACCCAGACCGCGCGCTATGACGAAGCCGTCGCGGTGTGGATCGCAGCCGAAACCCGCTGGCCCGGCGACATCGAGGTGAAAGCCCAGCACGCGCTCACGCTGGATCGTGCCGGCCGCAGTGCCGAAGCCCTTGCGAAGGCCGAGGCCGCGGCGTCCTCGCCGCGCCCGGCCATCGCGATACTGCGCGCTCGCGGCGCGCTGCTGGCGGGCGATCCCGCCGCGGCGGTGCAACGCCTGCAGCGGATAGACGAATCGGGTTTCGAGGCCAAATCCCTGCGGCTGGCGCGGCGACGCCAACGCATGCTCGGCCTGGCGTATGACGGCCTCGAACAGTGGCAAGCCGCGCTGGATGCCTTCGTGCAGGCGCACCGCATGACGCCCTCGCGCCTGCCCGAGCTGCCTTCGCTCGACGAGGGCATCGAGGCCGCCCTGCGCCAGCTTGCCGATGAACCCGGCCTCTCCGAAACACGCGGCGCGGCACCGATCCTCCTGTGCGGCCTGCCTGGTTCCGGCGTGGCTCAGGTCGCGGCGTTGCTGGCCGACCAGTCCGGCTGGTTCGTGCGCCGCGAACGCTTCGAAGCGGTGCCGGATTTCATCAGCGCACCATTCGATCCGCGGGTGATGCAACCCCTCGACCAGGCCGCGCTCGCGGTGCTGGCCCGCCGCTACCGGCGCCCGCTCGATCGCGCGCACGTATCCGAGGCGACGCAAGTGGTCGACTGGTTGCCGGTGCTGGATGCGCGCGTCGTTCCGGCCATCAGGCGCGCGTTGCCGGGGACGCGCTTGTTGATCGTCGCGCGCGAGCCGCAGGACATGCTGGTGGACTGGCTGGCGTTCGGCTGGTCGGAGGGCTACTCGATGCCGGATCCGTTGACCGGCGCGCGCTGGATGCGGCTGGCGGCCGCGCACCTGGCCATGGCCGCGAAAATGCTGCCGGCGTTTCGCGCCGACCCCGACGCGTTGCTGGCGAAGGGCGGCGGCAGCGCCCGCCGTCAACTCGGCGAGCACCTGGGCCTGCCTGAATTGGCGTGGGGACCGTTGGCGCGTGGCGCCCGCCGTGGCCGCGGCGGATTGCCGGTCTGCTTCAATGCCGGCCACGCGGCACATTACCGCGAGGTGTTGTCGGAGGCCTTCGCTGCGCTGGACGGCTGACTGCCCTGGCGTTTGCCTCGCCGTAACAAGGTTCGGGGTAAGCTCGGCGGTTCAAGTGCGGAGGACCGTCATGCGCAGGTCATTGCGTGCAGCCTTGCTCCTTGCCACGGCGTTGGCCGGGCTGGCCGGCGCCGCGTTGGCGGCGGCGCCGCTGCAAAGCCTGAAGGTGCCGCCGGGTTTCCACGTTTCGATCTACAGCGACCAGGTGCCGAACGCGCGCGGGATGGCCCTGGGCGCGCACGGCACCGTGTTCGTGGGGTCGTTCAACGAAGGCAAGGTGTACGCGCTGACCGGGATGGACAGGCAGGGCCGAGCCGAACACGTGTACGTGGTCGCCAGGGATCTGGAAATGCCGGTCGGCGTCGCCTTCCACGACGGCGCGCTGTACGTGTCGGCGGTCAGCAGGATATTGAAGTATCCCGACATCGAAAAACACCTGGCCGACCCGCCCAAATCCGTGGTGGTCACCGACAAGCTGCCCACCAAGACCCACCACGGCTGGAAGTTCATCGCGTTCGGCCCGGACGGCAAGCTGTACGTGCCGGTCGGCGCGCCGTGCAACATCTGCAATCCCGGCCCGGACTTCGCGAAGATCCTGCGCATGAATCCGGACGGCAGCGATTGGCAGACCGTCGCCACCGGCATCCGCAATTCGGTGGGTTTCGACTGGCAACCCGGCACGCACGCGTTCTGGTTCACCAACAACGGCCGGGATTTGATGGGCGACGATATCCCCGACGACACCCTGAACCGCGTCGACAAGCCGGGCGAGGACTTCGGCTATCCGTATTGCCACGCGGGCAACGTGCCCGATCCGGAATTCGGCAAGGGCCATTCCTGCAGCGAGTTCGCGCAACCCGCGCTGCGGCTGGGTGCGCACGTGGCATCGCTCGGCATGCGCTTCTACGTTGGGCAGATGTTTCCCGCGGCATACCGCGGCGCGATCTTCATCGCCGAGCACGGCTCGTGGAACCGTTCACGCAAATCGGGTTACCGTGTGATGGTCGTGCACGCAGGCAAGGATGGAAAAGTCACCGGATCGCAACCGTTCCTGACGGGCTTCCTGGATGGCCAGAAAACCCTGGGTCGCCCGGCCGACGTGCAACCGCTGCGTGATGGCAGCCTGCTGGTTTCCGATGACGACAATGGCGTGATTTATCGAGTGACTTACGGCAGGAAGTGAGCACGATGCAAATCCGCAGCGACAGTTTCGCAAACAACGCCCGCATCCCGGCCGAATTCGCTTTCGGCAGGCCCGGCGACCACGGCGAGGCCTGCGTGCTGTCGGCCAATCGCAATCCACACCTGGCATGGAGTGGCGCGCCCGCGGGCACGCAGTCGTTCGCGCTGGCCTGCATCGACGGCGACGTGCCCAGCCGTGGCGACGATGTCAACCGGCAGGGCCGCACCGTTCCCGCCGACTTGCCGCGCGTCGATTTCACGCACTGGCTGATGATCGACATCCCGCCTACCTGCAACGCGATTGCCGAAGGCGCGTGCAGCGACGGCGTCACCTCGCACGGCAAGCGCCATCCGGGAGGCCCCGCCGGCTCGCGCCAGGGCCGCAACGACTACACCGGCTGGTTCGCCGCCGACCCCGGCATGGCGGGAGACTACATGGGCTATGACGGCCCGTGTCCGCCGTGGAACGATTCGCTGTTGCACCACTACCGTTTCCGCGTGTACGCGCTGGACATCGCGCGGCTTGATCTGGCTCAAGACTTCGGCTGGCCGGAACTGCAGGATGCGCTGCGTGGTCATGTATTGAGTGAAGCCGAAATCGTCGGCACCTACAGTTTGAATCCCGCCGTGGAATGAACACGGCGCCACCCAGGAGAAGCACCATGAACCAGGACATCAGCAACGAACCGGCGCGCAACGGCACGCACGAGCGCATCGAACGCACCGCCGCGCGCGTCAAGGAAGGCACCTCCAGCGCGGTCAGCGGCGCCAAGGAAAAGTTCGGTGCGGCCGCGGATCACGTGGAATCCGGATTGCACCGCGCCACCGACGCCAGCGCACGCGGCGCCGAGCGCGCGGCCGACAAGGCCGGCGAATGGCGCGACCGCGGCGCCGAACTCGCGTCGCGCGCGCGTGACCGCGCCGACGACGCAATGGACAACGTGCGCGACTTCGTGCGTGAAAAGCCCGTGCAGTCGGTGGCGATCGCGCTGGCGGCCGGCTGGCTGCTCGGGCGGTTGCTCGGTCCGCGCCGCTGACCCCGACCCAGGCGGAGCCGGGACGACCTTCGTGGGCATCGACACGGAAGAAGACGCCGGGAACGCTTCGGCGCCGCCTGCGGGCGCCGAAGCCGATCCCGCGTTCCACACGGTTTTCACCACCGGTGCGGAGCTGCTGCAGGCGTTGCGGCGCGTCGCGACGGCGCTGGCGGCGTTGCTCGCGAGCGAGGCGCGCGTGCTGCGCGCCAGTATCGCGATGGTGTTCCTCGGTAGCGTCGCGCTGGTCGCGTTTTCGGTGTCGCTGTGGGCGTGCGCGGTGGCGTTGATCGGCTGGGCGTTCGTGAAGGCCACCGGTTCCGTCGGCATCGCGTTGGGATTGCTGGTAGTGCTGCACCTGGTCCTGGTGGTCACGATCTGGCTGGCCATCAAGCGCGCGATCCACCACGCCAGTTTTCCGGCGACGCGCACCGAGTTGCGCGCCCTGGGCAACGAGTTGCGCGGGCACGTCGAGCGCTTCCAGCACGCTTCCGCACCGCACGACCGGGAGGAGGCGCCGTGAACTACATGCGCACGTTGGCGGAACGCAAGCGTGCCCTCGCCGCAAGCCAGGCTGCGCGCGGCGACCTGCGCGCCGCGGTGGGCGAAGCGGTCGGCATCTACCAGGCCCATCCCGTGCCAGCGCTGGCGGGCGCCGCGGGGGTCGGCTTCGTGCTGGCGCAACTGCGCGTGGGCAGCGGGCTCATCCGCACCGGAATGCGCATCGCCAGCGGACCCGCGTGGCAACTGGTCAGGCAGTACCTGATTGTCTGAGGTGGCTTGCAGGACGCGGGCTACACTGTCGGCATCGCCGATCGTGCAGGGCTGAACGCGAACATGCCGCCGCCGCTATTGCCCCAGACGCCGTCCCGGATCGCGGTCCGCAAGCCGGGTGCCAAATCGCCGCGCCCCGCCGGCGGCAGGAAACATCCCACTTCTTCGGAGCGCCGGCGCGATCGACGCCTGCGCGCACTGCGGCTGCCGCTGGTCGTGTTGATGCTGCTGGCGATCGCGGCGGCGCTGATCTTCGCCAGTGCGTTGCTGATTCCCCTGCTGCTGGCCGCGTTCATCGCCCTCGGGTTGAACCCGATCGTCGCGGGCCTCGCGCGTGCGCACGTGCCGCGCATGCTCGGGAGCGTGATGCTGATGCTGGTGTTGGGCGTGGGCATCGGCGCCACCGTGAACGCCCTGAGCACGCCTGCCACCGACTGGATCCGGCAGGCGCCGACGGTGATGCGCGATGTCGGCTACAAATTGCACCGCATGGCGCGGCCGTTCACCGAAGTCAGCCACGCTGCGTCGCGTTCGCTGGCGGGCATGGGCGTGGCCACGGCGCCGTCCGTGCCGCCCGCGCAGGCGCCGGTGTTTTCCCTGGGGTCGGTGCTGCAGGCGGCCCCCCGCGCGCTGGCCGACACCCTGACCGTGGCGTTGCTGGTGTTCTTCTTCCTGACCTACGGCGACGAGATGCGCGCGCGCCTGGTGACCGCATCGCCGCGCTTCCGCTACCGGCGCATCGCCGCGCGCCTGGTGCGAGGCATCCAGCAGGAAATCTCGCGCTACCTGCTCACCGTCACCATCATCAACTGCTGCCTCGGCGGCCTCACCGCGCTGATCCTGTGGGCGTGGAAGATGCCCGACCCGTTGCTGTGGGGTGGCGTCGCCACGCTGCTCAACTTCATGCCCTACATCGGCGGCATCACCACCACGCTGCTGCTGGTCGTGATCGGCCTGCTTACCTTCCACGATCCGGCACATGCCTTCCTGCCGGCGGCGAGTTTCGCGGTGCTCGCGATGCTCGAAGGCAACGTCGTGACGCCGATGGTGATGGGCAGCCGCATGCGCCTGTCGCCGGTCGCCATCCTGGTCTGGCTGCTGGTATGGGCGTGGATGTGGGGAATACCCGGCGCGCTGCTGGCGGTGCCGCTGCTGACCTGCGTGAAGCTGATCGCGGAGTGGACGCCCGGGTGGGAGTGGTTCGCGAAGATGGTGGAACGCTGACGTTGCGCAGTTGGCCCCTCTCCCTTTGGGTGAGGGTGCCCGCGGGACGGGTGAGGGTTCGTACCCGCGCGACATCATCCGTTCGACTTCCCTGTCTTTTCCCGCGCCGTCGTGCAACGGCGCGGGAAAGCCCGCCTCGTTGCCGGCCATCCATGGCCTGCGGCCTGGCAGTTGGTGACGCATGTTTGCGCTGGGTCAAGCGGCCGTTACGCGAACGCGGCAAACTATGCGGCATGAACACGCAGGCGACACAGGCCGACGAAGCACGCATCAACCAGGCGCGTGCGCACGCGGCGCAACATCGCATCGCGGAAGCGGAAGCGGTCTATCGCGACATCCTGAAAGGCGCACCGGACACGCCGGAAGCGCTGAACTTCGTGGCGATGTGCGCGCTCGCGCGCGGTGAGCTGGCATCCGCGCAGCGCGACCTGGAACGCGCCGCGCAGGTGAATCCTGTCGAACCCGAAATCTGGAAGAACCTCGGCATCGTGCACCTGGCGCAGCGTCGCGGCGGCGATGCCCTGGATGCATTCGACCGCGCGCTGGGGCTGGAACCGATGCACTTCGCGGCGCGCCTGCACCGCGGCGCCGCGCTGGAACAACTCGGCCGCATCGAGGAGGCGGCCACGACGTATTTCGGCGCGCTGTCGGCGGCGCAGAGCCGCGGCAAGTGGCGCAACGACATGACCACGCCGCCCGGTTTGCGCCCCGCGGTGAAGCATGCGATCGAATTCATCGATCGCGAGCGCCGCCGGATCTTCATGGACCTGCTGCAACCGTTGCGCGACAAATATGGCGCCGCATCGCTGGCGCGCGTGGAGCAGGGGCTGGCCATCTACCTGGGCGACCGTCCCGCCAACTACCCCGATCCGCGCCAGTACTGCAAGTTCTTCTACGTTCCCGGCCTGCGCGCAACGCCCTACTACGAGCGCGAACTGTTCCCGTGGCACGCCGAACTGGAAAAGCACACCGCCACGATCCGCGAGGAATTGCGCGCCGTGCTGGACCAGCCGGTCGGCGTGGAACCGTTCCTCGGCACCAACGACAATACCCTCCTGAAAGAACAGAGCCTGCTGGCCGGCACGCGCGGCGAGGCGCAATGGAATTCGTTCTTCTTCCATCGCCACGGCGAGGTGTTCGAGCAGAACGCGCGGCGTTGCCCGCGCACCACCGAAATCCTCTCGACGCTGCCGCTGGTGCACATCCGCGGTCACGCGCCGGAAGTGCTGTTCTCGATCCTGACGCCGGGTTCGCACATCCTGAAACACCACGGTGTCACCAACACGCGGCTGGTGACGCATCTGCCGCTGATCATTCCCGAGGATTGCGCGATCAGCGTGGGCGGCGTCGAACACGCGTGGCAGGAAGGCCGCTGCGTCACCTTCGACGACACCTTCGAGCACGAAGCGTGGAACCGCAGCGACAAGGTGCGCGCGGTGATG
>DATEKI010000064.1:0-3954 GCA_035277545.1 Rhodanobacteraceae bacterium
CGGCGGCTCGACGACACGATTCCGCTGGTCGGCGTCGGCGGCGTGCTGGCCGGCGGCGATGCCGCCGACAAGATCACGGCCGGTGCGAAACTCGTGCAGATTTATTCCGGCATGATCTACCGCGGGCCATGGCTGATCACCGAGTGCGTGGAAGAGATTCGCCGTCAGCATGGTGCCGCACATGTCGCGTGACGGCGCGGCGGCCGGCTACACGCTGACCGCGAACGCCTCCCTGCTCCCGCGCAATACCCTGCGCGTCGACGCGCGCGCCGCATGGCTTGCGGAAATCCACGATGCCGGGGCAGCGCCCCGGCTGGTGAACGACCCTGCCCTGCACGGCATGCCGTTGCTGCTGCTGGGCGAAGGCTCGAACGTGTTGTTCACGGGCGCCTACGACGGCGCGATCGTGACGATGGCGACACGTGGCGTTGAAGTACTCGACGACGACGGCACCTGCGCGCGCATCCGCGTGGCTGGCGGCGAACACTGGGATGACTTCGTGCGCTGGACGCTTGGCAAAGGCCACGCGGGACTCGAGAACCTTATCCTGATTCCCGGCAGCGTGGGCGCCGCGCCGATGCAGAACATCGGCGCCTACGGCGTGGAGGTGGGCGAATTCATCGAATCCGTCGAAGCCTTCGACATGCGCGAACACCGCCTGGTCCACTTCGACAACGCACGCTGCGAATTCGGCTATCGCGATTCGGTGTTCAAGCGGCACCCCGACCGCTGGCTGATCACGGCGGTCACGTTCCGCCTGCCGCACGCATGGACGCCGCGCATCGAGTACGCGGGTGTCCAGGAGGAATTGCGCCGTGCGGGCGTTGAACATCCCGCGCCGATCCGCGTCGCCGATGCGGTGGTCAACCTGCGTACCCGCAAGCTGCCCGATCCGAAGCTGATCGGCAACGCCGGCAGCTTTTTCAAGAATCCGCTCGTTCCCGAGGTGCAGGCGGAACGACTGCGCGCGGAACACCCGCAACTTCCGTGCTGGCCCGCATCGGAAGGCACGACGAAGCTCTCGGCGGCCTGGTTGATCGAGGCGAGCGGTTTCAAGGGCGCGCGCGAAGGCGATGCCGGCATCTCGAACCGGCACGCATTGGTGCTGGTCAACCACGGCCACGCCACCGGCGCGCAATTGTGGGCGATGGCACAACGCGTGCGCGAGGGCGTGCGCGCGCGCTTCGGCGTGATGCTGGAACCGGAACCCCGCATCATCGGCGCGCACTGACCCAAGCGGTTCCGCAATCCGGCATCCGGATGCTACACTACGCTAATGCGAAGCATTCTCAACTACTGGCGGGCCCTCCCCGCCATCGCGGTGGTCTGCGCGTTCATTCCTGTCGGTGCGCACGCCCACGCCATTGCAGGCCAACGCTTGTTTCCTTCCACCCTCACCTTCGATGATCCCGGCATCGGTGCGGAGCTGCCGCTGGTGTTCAGCCACGTCCGCGCCGACGGCGTGACGCAGGACGACCTCGGCATCGCGGTGACCAAACCCGTCACGCAGAACTTCTCGCTGATCGCTGGCACGGATTACGTCGGTGTCTCGCAAGCGGGCGCACCGGCATCGTACGGCTGGGGCAACTTCGAGTTCGGTGGCGTCTGGCAGGTATACCGCAACGCGGCGAGTGAATCGATCGGCTCGTTTTCGGTCAGCCGCAGCTTTGCGCACACCGGCAGCCGTGCGACGCGTGATGATTTCTCCACCTGGTCGCCAGCGTTCAACTTCGGCCAGGGCTTCGGCAACGCGCACGCGGATTGGCTGCGGCCGTTCGCGCTGACCGGTTCGCTGGGTCTCGACCTGCCGAACGACCGCAACGAGCCGCGCATGCTGAACTGGGGGCTGTCGCTGCAATACAGCGTTCCGTACCTGCAGAACTTCGTGAAGTACGCAGGCATCAAGGCGCCGTTCGACAAGATGATCCCCATCATCGAGCTGCCCATGCAAACCTGCCTCGACCGCGGCTGCCACGGCCAGACCACGGGTTACCTCGCGCCCGGCGTGATCTGGATCGGCCGCTTCGTGCAATGGGGGTTCGAGTTGCAGATTCCCGTCAACCGGCGAACCGGCAATGCGGTCGGCGTGATGTTCGGCTTCGACTTCTATCTCGATGACCTTGCGCCGCACGGTTTCGGCGCGCCCCTTTTCAACTGATCCGGGAATCCACCCATGCACACGCCCGTCCGTACGCTCGCCTTCCTGCTCGCCTGTGCCACCGCTCCCCTGGCATCGGCGCACGCATTCCCGGACAACTCCTCACCGCATGTGGGCGCGACCATCACCGCCTCGCCGAAGCAGGTGCAGATCTGGTTCAACGGTGAACTCGAACCCGTGTTCTCGACGCTGATTGTCAAGAACGCCAAGGGGGAACAGGTCAGCACCGCCAGGGGCCGCGTCGACCCCGCCGATTCGAGACTGCTTGAAACCGCGCTTCCGGCAACGTTGGCGCCCGGCAGGTACGAGGTGTACTGGAGCGTGGTCGCGCACGACGGCCACCACACCGCCGGACATTTCGTTTTCACCATCAAGTGAGACCGCCACCACGCCGCTGACGATTGCCCTGAGCGCGTTCGATATCGCGGCGTTGATCGCGGCGATCGGCATGTCCGCCGCGCTCGTGGTGGTGGTACCGCGCAATGCCGATGCGTGGCTGTCGCGGCGCCTGCATCGAGCACTGGGCGCCACGCTCGCCCTGCTGACGCTCGCGAGCTTCGGCGTTCTCGTGTCGCGCACGCTTGAACTGGACGGCGGCGACTGGAACACGCTGCTTGCCGACATGCGGCTCGCGCTCGCGGTGACGCACTACGGCCATGTCTGGTGGTGGCGTGTTCCGGCGCTGGCGATCGCGTGGGCGGCCTGGGCGTTGTCGGTGCGTAGTCGTGGCTCGCGAATCATCTGGATCATGCTGCCGGCGTTCGCGCTGGTCGCGCTCACCCGCAGCAGTACCGGACATCCCGCAGACCACGGCGACTTCACGCTGGCGGTATGGATCGACTGGCTGCACCTGCTCGCGGCGGGCACCTGGGTCGGCAGTCTGTTCGGCATGTCGCTGGCGGTGTTCCCGGCGTTGCTGCGCCACGCTCGCGATGACGTTGCAATGGCAGTGCGCATTTTCCAGCGCCTTTCCACGTTGTGCGGCGTGGCACTCGCGGTACTGGTGGCCTGCGGCGTCTTCAGCGCGGTCAGTCAACTCGGCGCCATCCAGGCATTGTGGACCACGCGCTACGGCGCAATCCTGGACGTGAAGCTCGCGATCGTCGCCGTGATGATCCTGATCGGCGCGCACAACCGCTACATCAAGCTGCCGCGACTGCGGGCCGCTGCCACCGACATGCCATCGGGAAGCGAAGGGCTTCCCACGCTGCGCGCGTGCGCGCGCGCCGTGCTGGCCGAATGCGTGCTCGGACTCGCCGTCATCGCGGCGACTGCGACCCTGCTGCACGCGATGCCGCCGGTCGATGCGCATTCGATGTCCATGGCCGCCGTTCCTCCCGCAGCGCCGATTGCCGGACCCATGGCGCCTCGCTAGCATGGTCGGGTTTTGTGATGCGCCAAACCGGGGGCGCGCACTGCTGGTTTCAAGTCAACTCGCACAAGGAGTTTTCGATGAAGAAGCACGGCAAGCCCGCTCCACTCGCGCTCGGCATCCTGCTGGGCCTCGGCCTCGCCTGCGGCGGCGTGCAGGTGGCGCTCGCAGCCGATGCCCCCGCCGCCAGCGCGACCCAGGAAAGCAACGTCACCCGTGCCACGCTCGGCAATGGCCTGCGCGTGGTGATCGTTCGCGACACGCTGGCGCCGATGGTGACCACGCAGATCACCTACCTCGCCGGCAGTTACGAAGCGCCCAAGGGTTACCCCGGCACCGCGCACGCGCTGGAACACATGCTGTTCCGCAATTCAACGGGCCTGACCGGCGCGCAGTTGAACGAGATGACCGGCAAGATGGGCGC